>JAOPVN010000297.1 GCA_025966175.1 Modestobacter sp.
CGCTCACCACGACCTGGGGCGCCACCTTCTCCGTCGACGGCGGCGTGGCCGCCCAGGTGCCGGGCACGACGACGACCCAGGGCGCGCCGGTCACCTTCTCCGTCCGGCAGGCCCGCACCGTCCTCACGAACCCCTACGACTGACCAACGGGCCCCCGCCACGGTGACGCCATCCGCAGGCGCCACTCCTGACCCTCCCCCAAGAGGGTGAGCGCACGAAAGGGAGCCGGCCCAGCGGCCTGGCACCACCGCACCCTGGACGTGTGAGTCTCTTCGGACGAGTCCGCCGCGGCAGTCCCGCGCCGTCGGTCGACACCGAGCAGCCGCCCCCGCAGCTGCGGGTGTGGCGCGGAAACGGCGGCTCGGGCGACTGGTTCTGGCGGATCACCGCACCGGGCGGCCGGTGGCTGGCCAACGACAGCGCCCGCTCCCACGACGAGGCGATGGAGAAGGGGCTGGCCGCGCTGAGGGCAGCGGCCCCGCCACTCGCGGACCACTGACCCCACACGCTGCGACAGGGCGCGCCCGGAAGGCACGGGCCGCGACGAGACGGGGTTGGTGCACAGCCATCTGCGCGGAGGACGGTTGACGTCACCTCCTCGAGGAGATGACTCGAATGGCCTGGTGGGCATGGTTGCTGCTGGGCTGGGCGGTCGTCGCCACGCTCCTGGCCCTGTGGTTGGGCAAGGTCGCGCGGCACATCAAGCGCCGGGAACGGCTCGATGCCGAACGCCGATCCCTGGACGAGCAGCTCAGGCACCACCGAACCGGCTGAGGGTCACCGTCCCCGCGATACCGCCTGCAGCACGACCGCGAGCAGCACCAGGGCCGTCACCGCCTCGCCGCCCTCCTCCAGGTAGACGGCGAACGCCAGCGCCACCGGGCTCGCCGAGACGGACCCGACCGCACCGGTCAGCTGGTCCAGTCCCAGCGCTGCCACGGCATAGGCGGTGAGGGCTCCGGTCACCGGCACAGCGCCCGGCACCGACCACCGCAGCCCCGTCCAGAGCAGCAGCACCAGCCCGGCGATCGTCAGCGCCACCCCGCCGGAGAGCGTGAGCAGCCGACCGCCGTCCTGTTCCGCCGACGAGTGGACGCTGACCGCTTTGGCGCCGGCGAGCACCACCGCCCCGGCAGCGATCAGGGCCCACCACCAGCCCGCCCGGCGAACGGCGCGCCAGGAGGCGAGGCCGGCCAGCCCGGCGACGAGGACGAACACGCCGGTGGTGAACAGCCGCGGGAGCGAGCCCAGCGCGTCGAGGTCGAACAGCCGGCGCACGCCCGGTGCGGCGCAGCGCCCCACCGCGCAGCGGACCTCAAGCAGCAGCCCGGTGGTGAACAGCAGCCCGCCCACCGCGGCGAGCACCAGCACCCAGCGTGCGCGCCGGGGCAAGCCCGTCGGCACGGCAGGAGCCACCCCGAGTCCCCCTCGCGTCACTCGACCATCATCCCGTCGCAACTGTGACAACCACATGACGGCACCCTGACGATCCCCGCATGATCACCCAACTGCCCGACCGAGGCTTTGGCAGCATTTGTGCCACAAACGCTCAGCTGGCACGAACCTTGTGCCAGTAAGAAGTACACATGCTCGCTGTCGTGATCGTCGCCGTCTGGACAATGATCGCCATGGCTGTCGCTCTGGTCATCGGCGGCGCCATCCGCGTGGCCGATCGGCGCGCTCCCTTCACCGACCACCTCGCCGGTCTCCCGGCGGATCTCACGGTGGAGGACATCCTGGGCGCTGGCGCTGTTCAGCCCAGCCGCTGACCCGATCGCCGCGCAGCGCTGGACGTTCGCCCGGCGGTGATCGCGACTTCTCACTACGGTCGCAGAGCAGAGGTTGTCCTGGCGCTGACCAGGGCACCGCACTGCTGACGTCACCGATGGGAAGAGGTCACAGATGTTGGTCCGCCGGATCGCCCGGCCGCTGCTCGCGTAGTCGTTCATCTGGGGTGGCATCGACACCCTCAGGAACCCGCAGAGCCGCGTGCCTGGCGCCGCCCCGATCGTCGAACAGATCACCGAGGTGGCCGACAAGCAGCTGCCGGTCGAGCTGCCCCGGGACGTCGAGCAGTGGGTGAAGATCGACGCCGCGGTGAAGGTCGGCGCCGGCTCGCTGTTCGCGCTCGGCAAGCTGCCCCGCCTGTCCGCGCTGCTGCTCACCGGCTCCATCGTCCCCACCACGCTGGCCGGGCACCGCTTCTGGGAGCACGACGACCCCAAGGAGCGCTTCGGACAGCTCAGCCACTTCCTCAAGAACCTCGGCCTGCTCGGCGGGCTGCTGCTCGCCGCCGTCGACACCGAGGGCAAGCCGTCGGTCGGGTTCCGCGCCAAGAAGACGGCGGAGAAGGCCGTGGCCGGCGCCGAGGCCAGCTACGAGAAGGCCTCCAAGAAGGCCGCCAAGGCGCAGAAGAAGGCGGCCAAGCAGGCCAAGAAGCTCAAGTCCTGACCAGGGCCGCATGAGCTCGGCACCACTGACACCCGCGGGCGCGCTCCGGAGGATCGCCTTCCTCCTGGAGCGCGCCCGCGAGCCGTCCTACCGGGTCAACGCCTTCCGGACGGCGGCCACCGTCGTCGCCGGACTGGACGACGCCGAACTCGACCGGCGCATCCGCACGAAGACCCTCACCGACCTCAAGGGGATCGGGGACAAGACCGCCGCGGTCGTGCTCGAGGCACACCGCGGCGACGTCCCCGCCTACCTCGCCGGGCTCGAGGAGTCCTACGCCGAGCTGACCCCGCTGGCCGATGACGCCGCAGCCCTGCGCGCGGCGCTCAAGGGCGACCTGCACGCGCACTCCGACTGGTCCGACGGCGGCAGCCCGATCCGGGAGATGGCCGACGCCGCGATCGCCATCGGGCACGAGTACCTGGCGCTCACCGACCACTCCCCCCGGCTCACCGTCGCCAACGGCCTCACGCCCGAGCGGCTCGAGCAGCAGCTGGACGTGGTCGAGAAGCTGAACGAGGAGCTCGCCCCGTTCCGCATCCTCACCGGCATCGAGTGCGACATCAACGTCGACGGATCGCTGGACCAGACCGACGAGCTGCTGGGCCGGCTGGACGTCGTCGTCGCCAGCGTGCACTCGGAGCTCCGGGCACCCAAGGCGCAGATGACCGAGCGGATGCTCGCCGCCGTCGCCAACCCGCACACCGACGTCCTGGGCCACTGCACCGGCCGGCTGGTCATCGGCCGCCGGCAGCGCAACGGCACCCAGCGGCCCCGGCCGGAGAGCGAGTTCGACGCCGACGCCGTCTTCCGGGCCTGCGTCGAGCACGGGACGGCGGT
Organism: Modestobacter sp.; assembly: GCA_025966175.1. Taxonomy (GTDB): domain Bacteria; phylum Actinomycetota; class Actinomycetes; order Mycobacteriales; family Geodermatophilaceae; genus Modestobacter. The sequence goes on from JAOPVN010000297.1 coordinate 3,292, forward strand.
GGAGATCAACTCCCGCCCGGAGCGACTGGACCCGCCGCGTCGACTGCTCACCAGAGCCGTCGAGCTGGGCTGCGACTTCTCCATCGACACCGACGCGCACGCCCCCGGTCAGCTGGACTGGCAGGACGCCGGGTGCGCGCGGGCGGTGGAGTGCGGCGTCCCGACCGAGCGGGTCATCAACACCCTGTCAGCGGAGGAGCTGGTGGCGCGCACGCACGGCTGACCTCGGCGGTAGCTGCCAGGACGCACCGAGGAGCCGGTTCAGCGCCGGGTCGAACGGGTCGAGCCCGCCGCCCGGGTAGGGCGTCAGCTCGCCGAACCAGACCTCGCCGTCGACGTCGTAGAGGTCGACCCGGATGAAGTCGAAGTCGGCACCCAGCGCCTCGGCGACCTCGGTCATCTCCGCCAGGCACCCCGGCGGCGGCGTCACCGGGCCGGGCGCGACCGCCTCCACGACGTCGACCGGCGTCCAGTCCGGGGTGTACAGCCGGCGCCGGTGCTCCCCGAACCGACCGGTGTCGACCTGGATCAGCTCGACCCGGCCGCCGAACACCAGGAACTTGTGGTCGGCCGGCGGCAGCCCCGAGCCGAGGAACTCCTCGGCGATCAGCAGCCGCCGCGCCTGGCTGTAGACCCACTCGCCGCGGTCACGGAACAGCGGCTCGTCCAGCCAGTCGGTGGCGATCCGGGTCAGCTCCGCGGCGTCCGGGCGGCCGGTGCCGATGTGCACCCGCGTCGTGCCGTGGTTGGGCTTGAGCACCCACCGCGGCGGCAGGTCGATGCCGGCCAGGTCGGCGGCGTCGGTGCCGGTCCACAGCACCCGGGGCACGCTGAGCGCGGGGAGCACCCGGGCCGCGTGCTGCTTCATCGCCAGCTTGTCGCCCAGCTGCCCGATCAGCGGCCGCCGGTCGTGCACCACCCGCCAGTTCACCTTCTCGGTGAAGCTCTGCGGACGCCGGTCGGCCGGCCACGCGCCGTGCGCCTGGCCGTAGAGGACGGCGCGCTTGAGCCGTAGCGGCAACCGGCGGACGACGGACTGCGGGACACGCTCCAGCACCCGACCGCCTCTCCCCCGTCACGACACGCCGCGCACAGTGTGTGTCAGCCAGGCGCGGCGCCGCTCGTAGGGTCTGGCGGTGACCACGGCAGGGGCCCAGCGCTGAGTTCGACGCCCTCCTCAGCACCCCCCGGCGGCGTCGGTTTCGTCGCGAAGGACCCGTGGCACCCGGCGATCCGCCGCGAGCAGATGATCGCCGGGCACCTGGTGCGCCGCGGGATGCCGGTGCGGTTCGTGCAGGCCCCGGCCGACGCCCGGCGGCTGCGCACCGACCCCGGCAACTGGTGGCGTCATCTGCGCCGCGCCCGGTTCCAGACCGTGGCGCCGGGGATCTCGGTCACCGAGCGCTCGACGGTCCAGCCCGGTCTGCGCAACGGGTTCGCCGAGCGGGTCGACGCGGGCCTGCTCGGTTCGTTCCTGCGCCGGTCGGGCTGGGACCCGGCGCTGACCGTCTTCATGCTGCCGTGGGAATGGCGCGCTGCCCGCACGCTCGGTGGTCGGGTGGTCTTCGACTGCACCGACGACTGGGCCCGGCTGCTGCCCCAGGCCCGCGGGCTGCCCGACCAGCTGCGGCGGATCGCCGACGAGGCCGACGAGGTCGTCGTCGTCAACCAGCTGCTCGCCGACCTCTTCCCGGGCCGGACGCCGGTCGTCGTCCCCAACGGCACCGACGAGGCGCTGCTGACCGCCCCCCAGACGGCGCAGCGGTTGGCGCGGCACGCGGTCTACGTCGGCAGCATCTCCGAGCGGTTCGACGTCGACCTGGTGCGGGCGGTGCTCGCCGCGCTGCCGGACTGGACGCTCACGGTGCACGGCCAGCTGGTGTTCGCGCTGCGGGCGCATGCCGCGCGCGAGCGGTTCCTGGCGCTGCCGCAGGAGACCGGTGGGCGGTTCCGGTACGAGGGGCTGCTCTCCCGGGAGCGACTGCCGGACGTGCTGGACGGCGCTGCGGTCGCGCTGATCCCCGACGTCGCCAGCATCGCGCTGGGCCAGTCGTCGATGAAGACCTACGACTACTGCGCGCGCGGCGTCCCGATCGTCGCGACGGCGGGCCACCTGGAGCACTCCAGCGACACCCCACCGCACACCTACGTCGTCGCGGGTGCCGACGAGATGGCCGCGGCGATGCAGGCGGCCGCGGACGAGCCGGTCAGCTGGGCGAAGGAGCGGACCAGCTGGGCCGCCGAGCGCACCTGGGACCGGCGGACCGACGCCTGGCTGGACGCCACGCTGGGCGATCGTCCGGTCCACGCGACCGGGGTGCCGACCGCGACCAACCCGTGATCGCGCTGACCGTGTGTCGACCGCTGCTCTACGCAGCGTGGCTCTAGCTTTCCGCCATGACCCGTATCGCCAACTCCGCTGTCGCCGAGTCCGTCGACCCGGCCATCGCTCTCGCCGACGCGCTGCAGTCCGGCTTCGCCGCCCAGCGCTCGGGCTGCCAGCGCGCCCGGACGACGACCCGGACCCCGCCCCGCTGACCGGACCACCGCCGAGCCGCTCCCTGCGAGCCGGCAGGGGCTGCTCGGGCTGACCACCGCCGCTGGCCCGGCCGACCGGGGCGCCGATCCGTTCAGCGGTGCCTCGCTCTACGCCTGCCGGTGCGGCGTGGTCCGCTCGGCCCTCTGAGCCGGCGAGCCCCCACGGCCGGCCGAGCTCGGCACCCGGCGAAGGCCGGACCACACCGGTTGACAGACTGACGACATGCCAGGGACCCGGACGCGGCTGACTGACGACCAACTCGCCGAGCTCGCCCGGGTGGCCTTCGGTCTGGTCGCGAACGCGCCGGGGCTCCCCGGTGCGGCCGAGCTGGAGGACGCCGAGGGCGTGCTGGTCGCCACCCGGGACGACGGCGGGCTGACCGTCCGCGAGGTCCCGCGCTGGCGCTCCCCGGACGCTGTCCGCGCCGAACTCGCCGACCGCCACCGGTCCGACGTCCCGGTGTGGGTCGGGCTGCCACCGGCGGACGTCGCGGGGCTGCCGCACCGCCTGCTCGTGCTACTGCCGGTGGCCGGCACGCGACCCGACGCGGCCGGTGTGTCCCTGGCAGCGGGCGCGTGGACCGCCGCCGCGGTGGGGAGGGAGCTGGTCGTCGTTCCGGTGCCGGTGACCGCCGCCGTCCCCGAGGTGCCCTGGGCCGAGCTCGCCATCGCCTACGGCGGTCGGCTCATCGGGCACCGCGTCGACCCCGCGGCGCCGCGGACCGGTGGCGTCACGGTGATGTTCACCGGGCTCTCCGGAGCGGGGAAGTCCACGATCGCCGGCCGGCTGGTCGAGTTGCTGCAGGAGGCCGGCCGGACGGTCACGCTGCTGGACGGCGACGAGGTGCGCGCCCATTTGTCCGCGGGTCTGGGCTTCTCGCGAGCCGACCGGGACACCAACGTGCGACGGATCGGCTGGGTCGCCGGGCAGATCGCGAAGCACGGCGGGATCGCGGTGTGCGCACCGATCGCCCCCTATGCCGACACCCGCGCCGAGGCGCGCCGCCTGGTCGAGGACCAGGCGGGGCCAGGCAGCTTCGTCCTGGTGCACGTGGCCACCACGCTGGCCGAGTGCGAGGCACGGGACCGCAAGGGCCTGTACGCCAAGGCTCGCCGCGGGGAGATCGCCGAGTTCACCGGGATCAGCGACCCCTACGAGGTGCCGACGGACGCCGAGGTCACGCTGGAGACGTCGACCACCAGCGCCGAGGACAACGCCCGGCAGGTGCTGGCCGACGTGCTGGCCCGGACGGCGGCCCTCAGGCGCGGCGCCGGCGGCTGAGCCGACCCGGCCGGGCGGGCACCGGCCGACGGTGGCCGGCCCCGTTCAGGTGTGCGCTGCCGCGATCACCGGGGTGTCATCCGTGGTCTTCCCCGCGGCGAACCAGGCGACGAAGGCCGCGGCCACCAGGATCGCCGCCAGGTTCGCGGTCGCCTGAAGCAACGAGCCGCGCAGCACGATGATCCCGTAGAACGGCAGGATGCAGCCGAGCAGCGAGGGGGCTCGCTGGCGCTTGAGCAGTCGGGTGGTCGTGTTGTCCGAACGCCGGGCGAACCAGCCGAACACGCCCATCCCGATCACCAGCAGCGGCCAGCCGCCGTTGATGAACAACTCGGCCCACAGCGGCGCGGACAGGTTCTTGAACGTGTAGTTGCGGAACTCGGCGAGCAGCACCCCGGTGTCCACGGGCTTGTCCGCCCAGAGCGCGCGTGGCACCCAGAAGAACGCCACACCGAGCGCCTGCCTGCCGTCCGTGATGCCGTAACGCGTCGTGTACAGCACCGTGTTGTCGATCTGGCCGAAGGCGTCGTAGTCACCGTTCTGCAGCGCCCCGACGACCCCGCCGGTGTCGTTGATCGTCGCGCTGCTGGAGTGACGGAACGCGTCGGCGTACGGGAAGACCAGGACCAGTGCGGCCACCGCCGCCACCGCGACCACCCGGAACCGGGTGGCCGTCCGGTACATCCCGATGCTGGCCAGGACGGCGAGGAACACCGTGCCGAACAGGTACCGCGCGCTGCTGATCGGGTTGACCGTGGCCAGCAGCGTGACGGTGACGACCGCGTACAGGACGGTGGAGGCCCGGTCCCGCAGCTGCCCCTGGGCCCGCAGCAGCGTGCTGGCGACGAAGGCGACCAGCAGCGGCATCGTCCCTCCCGCCGCGATCAGCGCCGCGGTGGTGGCGTTGGGCCAGGCGGCCAGGGCAGCGGCGGCGAGCGCGTCGCGGCTCTGGAAGAGCGCGCCCTTGATGTGGACGAGGAAGTAGGCCGTCACCAGGAGCGAGCCGAGTGAGAGCAGCTGGACCGCCGCCGGGCTCCCCGCCGGCCGGTCGGACGCACGGCGGCTGCTGCTGCGACCGGCCAGGGTGGCGGCGACCAGGAAGGCAGCGCACCCCACCCCGACCACGAGCAGGGCCGTCCCCGCCAGCTGCCGTGACAGGTAGGGCGTCGTGCCCGGGTCCACCCCGGTGCGCAGCTGGACCAGCGGGGCCAGGCCCATGAAGACGTAGGTGAACAACCAGAAGATCATCTCGACCAGGCGCGGACGCCCGGAACCCACCAGCCAGGCGTACCGCAGTCCGACCAGGACGACGATCGCCAGCGCGCCCGGCCAGGCGGAACTGTGCGGCCCCGGGGTGACCCGCACGATCCAGGTGGGGACGACGATGCTGAACGCGAGGGCGGCGAGCCCGAAGAGCAGGACGGACAACCGGACGGTGTCCGCTCCGCTGCCGGGCTCGGCACCCTCGATCGGGCCGTCGGGCGCCAAGGCCGGCTGGACGCCGTCCGGCCCACCGGTGGTCTCGTCGGAGAACCCGACCGACTCCCGATGGGGCGCGCCGAAGGGGCGCAGCGTCGGTTCCAGCACGGGTCGACTATGCGGCCGTGATCCCGTTCGGGTCAGCCAGACGCGCACAGTTCTCATCAGAACAGGTGACCGCCCCGCATCCGCCGCGCGCCACCCACCCACCGGCCCCTAACGTGCTGACACATGCGCCTGTTGTTCGTCTGCACCGGCAACCTGTGTCGTTCCCCGCTCGCCGAGCGCTGGTCGGTCGCCCATGTGGTGCCCCAGCTGGCCGCGCCGGCGGAGCTGCATGTCGAGAGTGCCGGCACGGCCGCTCGCGCAGGTGAGCCGATGGACGACGGCGCCGCCGCGGTGCTCTCCGAACTGGGCGGCTCGTCGGCCGGCTTCCGCTCCCGGCTGTTCACCGGAGACCTGGGCAGCGGTGCCGACCTGGTGCTGACGATGACCCGGGAGCAGCGCCGTCAGGTGCTGAGCCGGCACCCGGTGGGGCTGCGCTCGACCTTCGCGCTCCGCGAGGCCGCCGCGCTCGCGACCCGGCTCAGCGACGAGCAGTGGGCGGTCATCGTGTCCGACCCCTCCCGGTGGCTCGGTGCGCTCGCCGCCGCCCTGCACCAGGGTCGGGCCACCCGGGCCGCCCAGGGCGACGCCGGGGCCGAGGACGTCCTGGACCCCATCGGTTCTCCGATGACCGTGCACCGTCAGGTCGGGAACGAGATCGCCGGCCTGCTCGAGCAGCTCTTCGGGCCGGCGCTGAGCGCGCTCGGCAGCGTGGTCCGGGTCGCCCAGCAGCCCACGGCCCGAGTCACTGCCTGACCGGGGGTCCGGGCGGGCTCAGCCCAGCTCCGCCCGCCCCCCGGGGGCCGGGATCCGCTCGGTCCCGGACGACCGCGCGGCCACCCGGCGGTAGGCCACCCACGCGACCGAGGCCCCGATGAGGGCGGCGGCGGCCTGGGCGATCGCGAACACGACGGTCGAGCTCCCCAGGGCGGCGGCGAGCACGGCTGCGGCCACGAGCAAGCCGGCCATCCCCAGGCCGAGCCGCAGCAGCAGCCTCCCGGCTTGCCGGGCCTGCAGCCCCAGCAGCGCAGCGGCGCCGATGACCAGGCAGAGGTACTCCGCGCCGGTCCACGGCAGCAGGGGGCGCGCGGTCTCCCAGGTGTCACCGAGCAGCAGCCGGCCGATGTCGGTGGGCAGCACGAGGAGGACGGCGGTCCAGGCCGCCGCGAGCAGCGCCGTGGCCGCGGCCACCCCGGCGGCGAAGCGCTGCTGGCCCTCCGGCGGGCGCCGGTGCAGCACCGGCAGCAGCCCGATCGTCAGGAAGCCGAGCACCGTGTTCACCGGCGCCATCACCGACGAGGCACCGCGGAGCGCGCCGGAGGCGGTGAAGCTGACCGCGACCGTGGCCAGTCCCAGCACGACGTAGGACCCCAGCTGCAACGACATGTTGCCCACTGCGATCCCCACCCCGGTGCGTTCCCACTGCCGCAGGGCGCGAGCACCGTCCCGGAACGACGGGACGAGCCGGAGGGCGGAGGCCGCCATCAGCAACCCGCCCACCGCGCCGAACAGCCAGACCGACACGGCGGCCAGCGGCCCCGGGTCGACGACATAGGCCCCCACGACGACGACGACCCAGAACAGGTCGGCGGCCGCGGCGACCCCGGGGCGGCCGCCGCTGATGGCGGCGAACCGGCACAGGTCCTGGGCGCAGACCAGCGGCGCGGCGACCGCGATGATCACGACCATCCCCACGCCGTCGCCCCCGGTGAGCAGGAGGGTGGGCAGCAGCACCAGCACGCCGATGACCGGTGCCGCGATCGCCAACGCACCCAGCAGACCCCGGGCCGTGGTCAGCGCTCCGGCCGCCGAGCCGGCCAGGCTGATCCGCGTCCCCCAGAGCGCACGCACCAGCGTCAGCAGCGCGATCAGCAACGCGTAGGCCAGCGAGAAGTGCCCGAAGCCGTCGGTGGTCGTGGACCGCGCCACGACGGCCAGGGTCAGGAAGTTCGACAGCCCGGAGAGCACCTGGTCCAGCAGCGCGACCACAGACCTCCCGCGCCCACTCGCGCTCTCGACGGCCACCACGGGATCTGCGCCGGACTGCGTCACCGCACCTCCACACCGCGCCCGGGCTGGTCGGCCCCCGAGGCCCGTCCTCGTCCGCGCAGGAGCAGAGCAGACCAGATGGTGCGGTTCAGGCGGCGCAGGACGCCGTCGACCTCACTCCTCCGGGCCAGGAGGACTACCCCGACGATCCACGCGGCCCGTCGGCGAGGCACAGTCCTTCCTGCTGAGCGGCGGGAAAGATGCCGCAGACCGACACTCCGGGGAGAACATGGCGCTGACCGACTACGCACGGAGTCTCGCGGCCCGATGGCGGTTCCTCGTCGTCGGCATCGTGATCGGGGCCTGCGCCGGCGGTCTGGTGGCCATGACCGCCACGCGCACGTACGTCTCCTCCACGCAGTTCTTCGTGGCGGCGTCGACCTCGGCCACGTCCGACGCGTACACCGGGAACCTGTTCTCCCAGATGCGTGCCTCCTCCTACGTGCAGGTCCTCACCGGTGTCGAGCTGGCCCAGCGGGTGGCCGACGAGCTGAACGTCGACCTCAGCGCCATCGAGGTGAGCCAGAAGATCAGCGCGAGCGTGGTGCCGGACACCGTCATCCTCGACGTCTCCGTCACCGACACCTCGCCCCGTCGGGCCCAGCAGATCGCGCAGGAGCTGGGCCGGGCCTTCCCGGACGTCGTCGACGAGCTCGAGACGCCGTCGGGTGAGTCGACGTCCCCGGTGAAGGTCACCGTCCTCACCCCGGCGTCGCTCCCCGCCGGTCCGAGCTCGCCCAACGTGCCCTTCGACGTCACCGCCGGCCTGCTGCTGGGGTTCGTCCTCGGCGCCCTGGGCGCGCTGCTGCGTGAGCGAGCGGACACCCGGCTGCGTGACACCGACCAGGCCGGCGTCCTGGCCCAGGCCCCGGTTCTGGGTGTCGTGGTCGAGGACCAGTCACTCGTCGACCACCGCCCCCTCGACGCGCAGAGCCCCCCGGCGGTGGCGGAGAGCTTCCGGCAGATCCGGACGAACCTGGACTACGTCGGCGTGGACGTCCGCCCGCAGGTGCTGCTGATCACCAGCTCCGTCTCCGGGGAGGGCAAGAGCACCGTCGCGACCAGTCTCGCCGTGGTCCTGGCCGAGTCCGGCAAGAAGGTGCTGTTGATCGAGGCCGACCTGCGCCGTCCCCGGGTGACCCAGTACCTCAACCTCGTCAGCGGCGCGGGCCTGACCAGCGTCCTCACCGGCGCTGCGCCGTTGGACGCGGTGACCCAGGACTACGGCTCGGCCGGGCTCACCGTGCTCGCCGCCGGGCCCACCCCGCCGAACCCCAGCGAGATGCTCGCGTCCACGGCCATGTCCGACCTGCTCAAGGAGCTCAGGAGCGAGTACGACGTCGTCGTCGTCGACGGCCCGCCGCTGCTGCCGGTGGCCGATGCCGGTGCGCTGGCTCCGTTGACCGACGGGGTCGTGCTGGTCACCGGCTGGGCCATCGCCCGCCGGGAGGAGGTCGAGCAGAGCCGACGCGCGCTGCAGCGCGTGGGCATCCGGCCGCTCGGCGTCGTCGTCACCAAGGTGCCGCCGCGGGCGGCCGCCGTCCAGGGCTACGGATACGGATACGGATACGGCCAGAGCGAGGCGGCCGATTCCCCTGCGGACTCCGGATCCCGGACGGTGCTGGGGCGAGCTGCCCGGAAGCTGTCCTGGTGGCGGCACCGGCGCCCCGCCGGACGGGTCCCCAACAGCCCGGCAGGCACGCCGCGCTCCTCCTCCCGCTGAGCATGGGCACTCCCCTCCCGGACGGCGTCGACACCGGCGTTCCCCCCGACCACGCCGGGCAACCGGCGACTCGCGTGACGGCGGTCTTCACCGTCGCGCCGGCCAAGCAGAGCCCCAACCTGCGCACGACCGACGATCGGACCGCGCTCGCCCAGTACATGCGCGCCCTCGTGGTCATGTTCGCCTCTGCCCGCCGGTTCGACCCGGACCTGCCGCTGGAGCTGATCACCGATCAGCTGCCCGGCTCCCCGTACGCCGAGGACTTCGCTGCGCTCGGGGTCGCGGTCTCCCTGGTCCCCTTCACCCACCGGCCACCGCTGTCGTTCTCGGCCACCTTCAACGCGTCCCTCTACATGCTGGACGCCCTGGCCGCGCAACGCCCCGACGAGCGGGTCCTGTACGGCGATCCCGATGCCGTCTTCGTGCGGAGCCCCCGCGCACTGGCCCAGTCGGTGCCGCTGGACACGATCGGCGCCTACCCGATCAGCGCGACCACCGAGACCGATCACAACGGGATGACCGTCGCGCAGGCGGCGGGTCTCTACGGTGAGCTGGACGGCACTGCCCGGGCCACCCCGTTCACCTACTACGGCGGGGAGTGCTACCTGGTGGGCCCCGGTCAGCTGGAGCCTCTGCGGGAGTCGGCGGAGCGGGCCTACACCGCGGCTCGGCAGTGGGCGGCCGAGGGCCGACCGACCTACCCGCGCACCGAGGAACACCTGTTCAACTACGCCCTGCGGAACATCCCGGTCACCCCGATCGATCAGCACGTCGCCCGGATCTGGACCTCGGCCCGGGGCCGCGCCGTCCCGGCGCACGTCGACCGGCTCACGGTGTGGCACGTCCCGGCCGAGAAGGGCGCCGGGCTCGACCGGCTGTACGCGGCCTGCATCGACCCGACCGGCTGGTTCTGGAACGCCGACGACCACGTCTTCCGCGCCGCGTGTGCCCGGGAACTGGGCATCCGCCGACGCAGGCCCCGGCGGCTCGCGCGCGACCTGATCGGCATGCTGGCGCGCCGGCTGCCCCGGCGGTGAGCACCGCGCCCCGGGGCCCACGGTGGATCCGCGGGATGGCGCGGGTGTCGCTGGCCGCCGCCCTGTCGTGCTGCCTCACCGTCGGCTGCACGGCCGAATCTCCGGCGACGGGCACGCCCGGCGTGGACAGCCGGCTCCTCGACCTGACCGACGCCTCGCGGGTCACCGACCCCACGCCGGGCGTCCCGGGCGACGAGGTCCCCGGCCGGCACCTGCCGACGACGCTCTGGTACCCGGCCACGCACGACGGCCCGCTCCCAGTGGTCGTGTTCAGTCACGGCCTGGAGGGCAACCCCGCGTCGTACTCGCAGTTGCTGTCCGAGTGGGCGGCTGCCGGCTTCCTCGTGGTGGCGCCGACCTTCCCGCTCACCTCGCTCGGGTCCACGGTCGTACGGACCGACATCATCAACCAGCCCGCGGACGTCTCCTTCGTGCTCAGCCAGGTACTCGCCCTCGCCGGGGCGACCGGCGATCCGCTGGCCGGCCGTATCGACGGAGCACACGTCACCGCGGCCGGGCACTCCGGCGGCGCGATCACCACCCTGGGCCTGCTGAACACCTGCTGCGCCGATCCGCGGATCACCAGCGCGATCGTCCTGTCCGGCACGTTGCTGCTCGTCGGCGACTCGTTCGCCTCGCCGGGGGTGCCGACGCTGTTCGTGCACGGCGAGGACGACGACGTCCTGCCGATCAGCCAGGGCAGGGGCGCCTACGCCGCGGCACCGGCCCCGAAGGCGTTCCTCGAGTTGTCCGACGGGGGGCACGCCGAGCCCTTCCAGGACGGCGCGGACAGCCGGGCGCCACTCGTGCGGTCAGCGACGACCGACTTCCTCCGGTGGACCCTGCAGGCAGACCCCTCCGCCCTCGCCGAGCTGCGGAGCGATGTGTCGGCCTCCGGCACCGGACGCCTCGTGGACGACCAACTGCCGACGAACTGAGCGCTGCTCCGCCTCAGGCGGGCAGGTCCTTGATCTTGCGCGCCGACGGGGCGGCCCACATGGTGTTCGGCGGCACGGAGACGCGGACCACGGTGTTGGGCGCGAGGAAGGACCCTGCGCCGATGGTCACCCCCGGCAGCACGGTGACCCCCACGGCGAGCCACACGCCGTCCTCGATCACGATCGGCCGGGCCTTCGGCGGTCCGCACCGGTCCTCGGGGGGACCGAAGGAGTGGTCTGAGGTGATCAGAGCGCAGTTGGGCCCGATCTTCACGTTCCGGCCCAGGACCACGTCGGCGTTGCAGTCGATGAGGACGTCGGTGTTGATGCCGCTCCCCGCGCCGAGCGCGAACCGACCCGCGCCCCGCAGCCGTACGCCCGGGGCGATCTGGGCCCCCTGGCCGACCTCGACGCCGGCTGCCCGCAGGGCGGCCATCCGGATCCGTCCCGGGACGGCGCCGTGCCGGACCACGTCGGCGACGTACTCCCGGAAGCGGTAACCCGCCACGTTTATCTCCTCATTGTGCGGCCGGGGCCGCGTCGTCTGCTGCACTCTGCACTGACAACGGCAGGGCACTCGTCACTGACAACGGCAGGGACGGGGCGAAGCTGTAGCGGTGGTCAGGGTGCCGGGTAGACCTCGAGCAGTCGTGCCGCGATCCGCGACATCGCGAAGCGGCCCTGCGCGAGCCCCCGGGCCGCCGCGGCGGCGGTCGACCACGCCCCGGGCTCGAGAAGTTCCAGCACGGCGGCGCCCAGCTGCTCCGGCGAGCCGTCGGTGACCCGCCCCGCGCCGGCTTCCGCGACGGCGGCTGACAACCCGGTCTGGTCGGTGACGACCACCGGCAGGCCGGCGCTCAGCGCCTCGAGCAGGGCCATCGGGAAGGGCTCGGCGAAGCTGGGCAGCACGAACACCGCGGCGTCGGCCAGATGCGCGCGCGCCTGCTCGACGGTGGTGGCCCCGCGGTAGACGCACGTACCGGTCAGCCCCCGTCGCTCGATCTCGGCGAGGGTGTCGGCCAGCACACCGCCGTCGGGGCCCCACAGCTCGAACCTGACGTCCGGCCGCGCACCGGCGACCAGTTCCGCGGCGGCAACGAACGCCTGCGGCCGCTTCCGCTCGGCCAGCCGGGAGCTGTAGAGCACCAGGGGCGCCTCGGCCGGCGCGGCCGCGTGCCGTGCCGCAGGGGGTACGCCGTTGTCGATGCGGCGCAGCCGGGCGTCGTCGACGCCGAGCGCGCGGAGGTCCTCGACCTCGTGCCCGGTCAGCGCGAGGAAGGCAACGGCCCGGCGGAACACCCGCCGGGTGAGGACGGCGTCCAGCGCGGCCTGCCCGCGGGAGGCCTCCGGCCGGATCTGGCCGTGCGTCTGCAGCACCACCGGCACGCCGCGCTGCTGCGCCAGCCAGGCGGCGGGCAGCGTCACGAGGTCCCGGGTGATGTGCACGTGGACGACGTCGAACTCGCGAGCGTGCCGGGCGACCCAGGACAGCAGCCCGGGGGCGACGAGCCCGGCGAAGCCCGTGCGCAGCGGCTTGCGGGCGCGGAACAGCCGCAGCGTGGCGGGGTGGGTCAGCCGCGCCGTGCCGTCCCAGCCGGCCGCGACCGTCACCGTGCAGCCGGCCTCGGTGAGGGCCGCGGCGTGGTCCAGCGCGACCGAGACCGGGCCGCCGTAGCTGCCGTCGGCGCTGAGGTAGGCGGCGACGACGAGGACGCGCACGGTCAGCGCCGCAGCGCGCTGTGGGTGGGGACGCCGTCCTCGGCGAAGCGCGGGCGCAGCACGGTGCCGGCCGCTGTCCCGTAGACCATCCCGTCCGGCACCTCGCCACTGACCACGGTGTTCGGTGTGACCAGCGCGGAGACACCGATCCGGCTCCCGCCCAGCACGACGCATCGGGCGGTGACCCAGGCGCCGTCCCCGATGACCACCGGGCTGGTGATCAGCGCCATGTCGCGCCGGTGGGCGTGCGATCCGGTGGTGACGAAGGTGCCCTGGGAGACGACCGCGTCCGAGCCGATGGTGAGCTGGTCCTGGTTGTGCAGCCAGACGTCCTCACCGATCCAGCTGCGATCGCCGATGGTCAACTTCCACGGGAACCGGACCCGCAGCCGGGGGCGCAGCAGCACGCCGTCCCCGATGCGTGCCCCGAAGGCGACGAGTGCCGCCCGGCGGAGCCGGGAGCTGATCTGCCACGGGTTGCTCACCAGCAGCAGCTCGACCAGGCCCCAGGCGTAGACCTTCCAGGCCGGGGCGTCCCAAGTCTCGCCGGACCCGGGGGCGGCGGAGAGGTCGATGACGCGAGGCGTGGACACCACCGAAGAATAGGGACGGCGGAGCCGGCGGAGGGCTGTCCGCGCCGGTGGTGCCACCCCGTCGGGGGAGCTGCCGCGGCTCCGCAGAGGGTCCGATGCCGATTCCCCCTACGGTTTCCCACCCGACGCGCCGATGGTCCTGGCAAGGACTGCAGAGGACGAGGTGGGAACAGTGGCTCGGCGAACCGACCAGCGACCGGACGTGCTCGTCGTGGGGCTGCACTACGCCCCCGAGCACTCGGGGAACGCCCCGTACACGACCGGCATGGCGGAGCACCTCGCCGCGGCCGGTCTGGCCGTCACCGCGGTGACCGGTCATCCGCACTACCCGGAGTGGCGGCTGCACCCCGACTACCGGCACCGCCCGCCGCGGGAGACACGGGCCGGTGTGCGGCTGCGCCGACTGCGGCACCCGGTTCCGGCCCGGCCCACCGGCCGTGCCCGGATCGTTCTGGAGTCGGTGTTCGCCGCCGGGGTCGCCGGTCAGCTGCTGCGCCGCCGGGCCGACGTCGTCGTCGCGGTCAGCCCCGTGCTGCTGTCGCTCGTGCCGCCGGTGCTGCTGCGCCGACTGCGCGGCTACCGGCTGGGCGTGGTCGTCCAGGACCTCTACGGAGCCGCCCTCACCGAGACCGGTCTCGGCGGTGGTGCCTTCGCCCGGGCCGCCGCCTCGCTCGAGACGTCGCTGCTCAAGCGCGCGGATGCGGTCGTGGTGATCCACGAGGTGTTCCGCTCCCGGCTGGTCGCCGCCGGCGTGCCGGCCGAGCGGATCACCGTGATCCCGAACTGGACGCACGTCTCGGTGCCCGAGGCCGTGGACATCGCCGCCGTCCGGGCCGAGCTCGGCTGGGGCGACGACGAGATCATCGCGCTGCACGCCGGCAACATGGGCGTGAAGCAGGGGCTGGAGGGCCTCGTCGACGCCGCCCGGCTGGCCGGGGACCGCGGCAGCAAGGTGCGCGTCGTCCTGATGGGCGACGGCTCGCGCCGTCCCGCGCTGGCCGAGTACGGCGCCGGCGTGGACCGGCTGACCTTCACCGACCCGCTGCCCGACGGGCAGTTCGAGGCGGCCCTGGCCGCGGCCGACGTGCTGCTCCTGCACGAGAAGCCGGGCGTGGTGGAGATGTCCGTGCCCAGCAAGCTGACCAGCTACTTCAGCACCGGCCGCCCGGTCGTGGCCGCCACCCACCCGCGCAGCGGAGCCGCCGCGCTGATGGCCGTCTCCGGCGCCGGCCCGATCGCGGAGGCCGGCGACGCCAGGTCGATCCTGGACGCCGTCGAGCAGGTGGCGGTCGACCCGGCCGCTGCTGACGCGATGGGCGCCAGCGCCCGGGCGTACGCCGCCGAGCACCTCACCGGCGCCGGCTCGCTGGGCCGGTACGAGGCCTGGGTGCGCGAGCTGGCTGCCCGCGACTGACCCGGGTCCGGCCCGGGTCAGCCGAAGCAGATCGGCCGGCAGAGATCAGCCGGCCGAGATAAGCCGGCAGAGATCAGCTGCGGACGGTGCCGGCCGCGACCTGCTCCTGGTACCAGCGGTAGGTCTCGGTGAGCCCGTCGCGCAGGCCGACCTGCGCCTTCCAGCCCAGTGCGTGGATCTTGCCGACGTCCAGCAGCTTGCGCGGGGTGCCGTCGGGCTTGGTGCTGTCGAACACCAGCTCGCCCTGGTAGCCGACGATCTCGGCGACCAGCTCGGCGAGCTCCCGGATGGGCAGGTCCTCCCCCACGCCGACGTTGATCGGCTCGGGCTCGTCGTAGTTCTCCAGCAGGTGCACGCAGGCCCGGGCCAGGTCGTCGACGTGCAGGAACTCCCGCCGCGGCGTGCCGGTGCCCCAGACGGTCACGCTCGGGGCGCCGGTGCGGGCCGCCTCGTCGAAGCGGCGGATCAGGCTGGGCAGCACGTGCGAGCCGGTCGGGTGGAAGTTGTCCCCCGGCCCGTACAGGTTGGTCGGCATCGCGGAGATGTAGTGCAGCCCGTACTGCCGGCGCAGCGCCTGCACCTGGAGGACGCCGGAGATCTTCGCGATCGCGTACGCGTCGTTGGTCTCCTCCAGCGGCCCGGTCAGCAGGGAGTCCTCCCGGATCGGCTGCGGCGCGAACTTGGGGTAGATGCAGCTGGACCCCAGGAAGAGCAGCTTGGTCGCCCCGTACCGGGCTGCCGCGTCCAGCACGTTGACCTGGATGCGCAGGTTGTCGCTGAGGAAGTCGGCCGGATACGTGCTGTTGGCCAGGATGCCGCCGACCTTCGCCGCGGCCATCACCACGGTGGCCGGCCGCTGCTCGGCGAAGAACGCCTCCACCGCCGCCGGATCGCGCAGGTCCAGCTCACCCGACGTGCGGGTGACCAGGTCGGTGAAGCCCTGCGCCTGCAGGTGCCGCAGCACCGCGCCACCCACGAGCCCCCGGTGCCCGGCGACGTAGGTGCGGTCCCCCCTATCGAGCGGTGCGATCCCCATGAACATCCCTCTCGTTGATCAACCGCCCCCTACGCTAGCCGCGAGTGGACCCGGACCGAGCCGGGTCTCGCACCATGGGGGGACACGCGTGGCCAAGACAGCGTTCATCACCGGCATCACCGGACAGGACGGGTCGTACCTGGCCGAGCTGCTGCTGGAGAAGGGCTACGAGGTGCACGGGCTGATCCGGCGCTCCTCGTCGTTCAACACCGAGCGCCTCGACGCCATCTACCAGGACCCGCACGTCGCGAACCAGCGACTGTTCCTGCACTTCGGCGACCTCAACGACGGCGTCACGCTGATCAACCTGCTGCGCGAGATCAACCCCGACGAGGTCTACAACCTCGGCGCCCAGTCCCACGTGCGGGTCTCCTTCGACCAGCCGGTGTTCACCGGCGACGTCACCGGCGTGGCCGCCATGCGACTGCTGGAGGCGGTGCGCGCCGCAGGGGTGCGCACCAAGATCTACCAGGCGTCGTCCTCGGAGATGTTCGGCGCGACCCCGCCGCCGCAGGACGAGAACACGCCCTTCTACCCGCGCAGCCCCTACGGCGCGGCCAAGCTCTACGCCTACTGGGTCACCCGCAACTACCGCGAGGCCTACGACCTCTACGCCGTCAACGGCATCCTGTTCAACCACGAGTCCCCCCGCCGCGGCAACACCTTCGTCACCCGCAAGGTGACCCGCGCGGTGGCCCGCATCCAGGCCGGGCTGCAGGACGAGCTGCACATGGGCAACCTGGACGCCGTCCGCGACTGGGGTTACGCGCCGGAGTTCGTCGAGGGCATGTGGCGGATGCTGCAGGCGCCCACGCCGACGGACTACGTGCTGGCCACCGGGTTCGCGTACTCCGTCAAGGAGTTCGTGCAGACATCGTTCGAGCACGCCGGGCTGGACTGGGAGAAGTACGTCAAGCACGACCAGCGCTATGAGCGGCCCACCGAGGTCGACGCGCTGATCGGCGACTACTCCAAGGCCAAGAACGAGCTCGGCTGGGAGCCGAAGGTGATGGCGCCCGAGCTGGCGCGCATCATGGTCGACGCCGACATCCAGCTGCTGGACGACGAGCGCTCCGGCCGCCGGATCCGCCTGGACGGCTGACCCCGGGGTGGGCGGCGGCGCGGACCCTCAGCGACCGGCGAGCGCCGCCACCACCGGGGCGACGGCGTCCAGGTCGCTGCCGAGGTTCAGGTAGCTGAACCCGAAGCGCTCCCGTCGCTCCAGGAGCAGGTCGACGCACTCCGGCACCGATCCGCGCAGCACCGCCGGGGAGTCGACCAGCAGCGCAGGGCTGTCGGCGAGGAGTCGCGCGAAGCTGCTGGCCCCCGGGCCCAGGTCGCGCACCTCACCGACGTGGCAGTGGTAGACGCTGAACTGCAGCTCCAGGTCGGCGGGATCCCGCCCGACCTCCCGGGCCGCGTCGCGCACGGTGTCCACCTTCGCCGCGACCGCGTCGGCCGACAGCGTGGCGACGGCAGCCGCGTCCAGCCGGCCGGAGCCCAGTCCCGCGTGCACCCCGACGATGTCGGCACGCTGCGCGGCCAGCCGCAGCATCCGTGGCCCGCCGCCGCCGAGCAGCAGGGGCGGCCGGGGTCGCTGCACCGGCTCGGGCAGCCCGACCAGGCCACGCAACTGGTAGTGGACGCCGTCGTGGTCGACCGGACCGCCGGCGAACAGCCCGGCCAGCACGTCCACGCACTCGGTCAGCCGGTCGATCCGCACCCCCGGCGGGTCGCACGGGATGCCCGAGGCGGTGTAGTCGTCGGCCAGCCACCCGGCGCCCAGCCCCAGCTCCAGTCGGCCACCGGAGAAGACGTCGAGGTTCGCCGCGGCCTTGTGCAGCAGCGCCGGGTGCCGGAAATCGTTGTCCAGGACCAGGGTGAGCAGTCTCAGCGACGGTGCGGCGTCCGCGGCGGCCTGCAGCGACACGAACGGGTCGAGCGCCCATCCGCCGCTGAGGTGATCGGAGACCGAGACGGTGTCGAAGCCGAGGTCGGCGATCCTCCGCACGGCGGCCCGCCATCCGGCGAGGTCACCGGTCCACCGGGGGACCGGGGCGATGAACCGGAAGGGCCGCATGTCCCACCCTGGCATGCCGCCCCCGGCGCCCGAGAAACGACCGCGCCGAGCTGCAGCGCCACATAGTCCTAAGGGGTCGGTGCGTCCCCGGATCGGTTGACCTTCGCCCCGCGGAGGCCGACGGTGATCCATAGAGATCACTGAGGGCGACGACCGGCCAACCAGCTGTGTCGGCGCCCGGCCGGCACTAGGAGGAACCGTGGACCGCGCTCGGGTCGGAAGCGTCGAGGACGGCTGCACTCCCGGGTCCCCGTCATGAAGGTCGTGCTGTTCTGCGGCGGCTACGGGCTCCGGATGCGTGACGGGCTCACCGACGTCCCCAAGCCGATGACCATGGTCGGCCACCGGCCGCTGATCTGGCACGTGATGCGCTACTACGCCCACCACGGCCACACCGAGTTCGTGCTCTGCCTCGGCTACGGCGCGCACCACATCAAGGACTACTTCCTCAACTACCGCGAGACGGCGAGCAACGACTTCACCCTCTCCGCGGGCGGCGGGAAGATCGACCTGATGTCGACCGACATCGCCGACTGGACCATCCACTTCGTCGACACCGGTGTGGACTCCCCCATCGGCGAGCGGCTGCGCCGGGTCCGGCACCTGGTCGAGGACGACGAGATGTTCCTGGCCAACTACTCCGACGTGCTCACCGACGCTCCGCTGCCCGAGATGATCGAGCGGTTCGCCGCCAGCGACGCCACCGCGAGCCTGCTGGCCGCCTGTCCGGACCAGTCCTTCCACCTGGTCGACCTCGAGGACGACGGCCTGGTCCGCGGCATCCGCTCGGTCAACGACATGGGCCTGTGGATCAACGGCGGCAACTTCGTGCTGCGCCAGGGCGTCTTCGACCACATCCCGCCCGGCGGCGACCTGGTGGACGACGCGTGCACCGCGCTGGCCGCCCGCGGCGAGCTGCTGTCCTACCAGTACACCGGTTTCTGGCACCCGACCGACACGATCAAGGAGCGCAACGCCCTCGAGGCGCGCTTCGCCCGCGGCGACCGGCCCTGGATGGTGTGGGAGACCGATCCCAGCCGTGCCCCGGCCCCCGCCGTGCCGGAGCGGCCGTCGTCCGGCCCGCTGGAGCTGCCCCTCCCGGCGCTCCTCCCGGGCGGCTGACCGTGCAGGCACTGGAGCTGGCGGTCCGCCCCGACGGGCAGCCACCGCTGGTCGTGGCGCTGGGGGCGCACTGCGACGACATCGAGATCGGCGCCGGCGGCCTGCTGCTGCAGCTGGCCGAGAGCCGTCCCGGTGCCCGCGTGCACGCGCTGGTGCTGACCTCGACCCCCCAGCGGGCGGCCGAGGCCCGCGCCGCGCTGGCCGCGTTCACCGCCGGCCTGCAGCTGGAGCTCACCGTGCTGGACCTGCCCGACGGCCGGCTGCCGACCCGGTGGGACGAGGTCAAGGAAGCCCTCGAGCAGGCGGCCGCCCGGGCTCGGGAGGCCGGCGGGGCCGACCTGGTGCTGGCGCCGTCGCGCGCCGACCTGCACCAGGACCACCGGCTGGTCGCCGAACTGACGCCGACCGCCTTCCGGGACCAGCTCGTCCTCGGCTACGAGATCGTGAAGTGGGACGGCGACCTGGGCCGGCCGGCAGTGCACCTGCCGATCAGCCCCGAGCTGGCCCGGCGCAAGTGCGCCCTGCTCACCGAGCACTACCCGTCCCAGCGCGATCGCGACTGGTTCGACGACGAGACCTTCCTCGGCCTCATGCGGCTGCGTGGCGTCGAGTGCCACAGCCGCTACGCCGAGGCGTTCACCAGCGAGAAGATCGTTCTCGGGCTCGGTGCCCGAGACGGAGACCGGAGGCACCAGTGCGCGTCCTGATCACCGGCAGCGAGGGCTACCTCGGCACCGTGATGGCCGAGGTCATGGCCGAGGCCGGGCACGAGGTGACCGGGCTGGACAGCGGCCTGTTCATCGGGGCCACGCTGGGCCCCGAGCCCGTCCGGCCGCCGCTCATCCGGCGAGACCTGCGCGACGTCACCGCGGCGGACCTGGCCGGCTTCGACGCCGTTGCCCACCTGGGAGCGCTGTCCAACGACCCGCTGGGCAGCCTGGCTCCGCAGGTCACCTACGACATCAACCACGCGGCGAGCACCCGCCTGGCCCAGCTGTCGCGCGATGCCGGGGTGCGACGGTTCCTCTACGCCTCCACCTGCAGCGTCTACGGGGCCTCGGGCACCGACGAGGCGCTGGACGAGTCGGCGCCGCTGGCGCCGGTCACCCCGTACGCGGAGAGCAAGGTGCGGGTCGAGGACGACCTGCACGCGCTGGCGGACGCCGACTTCGAGCCGGTCTCGCTGCGCAACGCCACCGCCTTCGGCTTCTCCCCGCGACTGCGGGCCGACATCGTGCTCAACGACCTGGTCGCCTCCGCCGTCCTGGACGGCGAGATCGTGGTGAAGTCCGACGGCACCCCGTGGCGGCCGCTGGTGCACGCCCGGGACATCGCCGCCGCGTTCGTGGCCTGCCTCGAGGCGCCCCGCGAGGCGGTCTTCGACCAGGCGTTCAACGTCGGGATGGACAGCGAGAACCGCCAGGTCGCCGACATCGCCGCGGTCGTGGCCGAGGCCGTGCCCGGCTGCCAGGTTCGGGTGACCGGCGAGTTCGGCGGCGACCCCCGCTCCTACCGGGTCGACTTCGCCAAGATCACCAAGCAGCTGCCGGCGTTCACGCCCCAGTGGTCGACGCTGGACGGCGCCCGGGAGCTGGCCGCCGCCTACCGCGAGCACGGGCTGACCCGGGACATGCTGCGCGGGCGGTTCACCCGGCTGGCCTGGCTGCAGTCCCTGCAGGAGCAGGGCCGGCTCACCCAGGACCTGAGGTGGCGCTGACGGCGGTGCGCTCAGCGTCGGGTGCCCTCCAGCTGCGTCCGCAGGTCGCGCCAGCTGCCGGCGCCGGCGTCCCGGGCGGACACCGTGCTCACCGGCAGCGGCCACGCGATGGCCAGATCCGGGTCGTCGTAGCGGACCGCCAGGTCCGCGCCGGGCTCGTGCTCGCGGTCGATGCGGTAGCAGACGTCGGCCCAGTCGGTGAGCACCTGGAAGCCGTGCAGGAAGCCGGGAGGGACGAACAGGTGACGGCAGGACTCGTCGTCGAGCCGGAACGTGGCCTGCTCGCCGAAGGTGGGCGAGTCCGGCCGGGCGTCGACCAGCACGTCGAGCACCGCGCCACGGGCACAGCGCACCAGCTTGGCCTCGCCCTCGCCGGCGCGGCCGTGCATGCCCCGGATGACGCCCAGCCGCGACCGGCTCTGGCTGTCCTGTCGGAAGGCGAGCACGTCGACGCCGGCCCGGGCGGCCACGGCGACGTCCAGGGTGCGGACGAACCAGCCGCGCTCGTCCTCGTGCCGCTGCTCGGGGACGAAGCTGACGACATCGGCCAGGGACGACTCTTCGATCCGCACCCCGGCAGTGTGCCCCAGCTCGCGCGGGGGGCCGCACGATGACCGCCGCGATCGCGTGTCGGTGGTGCGGCGGTGACGCCGGCGAGGTGGTGCTGGACCTGGGGCACCAGCCGGCCAGCGACCACTTCCCGCTGCCCGGGAGCCCGCCCGCGCCGGTGCACCCGCTCCGGTTGTGGTTGTGCGCCTCCTGCGGGCTGGCCCAGCTGCCCGACCGCTCCCCGGTGCCCGACGAGCCGCGGGCCCTCGAGCCCGCCGCTCTGGTCGCGCATGCCCGGGAGTCGGTGCAGTGGGCACTGGAGGAACAGCTGCTGGTGCCGGGGACGTCGGTGCGTGAGTTCGGCAGCCCGCACGGCGGCAGCTGGTCGCGGTGGCTGACCGACGCCGGCCTGCGGCTGGTCGAGGAGGGGCGGGCCGACGTCGTCGTCGACGTCTTCGGTCTGATGCACGACGCCGACCAGCGCGCCGGGCTGCAGCAGCGGATCGACGCGCTGGCCCCGAACGGGCTGCTGGTGCTGGTCTTCCCGCCGCTGGAGGCGGTCGTCGCGCAGGGGCAGTGGAACGCGGTGCGGCACGGGCACCACGCCTATCCCTCGACCGCGGTCGCCGCCGCCCAGCTGGCCGGCTGCGGGCTCACCGTCGTCGCCTCCACCCTGCACCCGCTCTACGGCGGGACCCGGCTGCTGGCCGCCCGTCGCCGTCCGCCGTCCGACCCCGGGGTCGGCGAGCACCCCGCGGTGGCGCCGG
>JAOPVN010000309.1 GCA_025966175.1 Modestobacter sp.
GTGACGTCGAGGTCCAGGGCGGCCGACATCGAGTCCGCGACGGTGCCGTAGAGCCGCTGCAGGACCTCGGGGTCCTGGTCGGGGATCGCGCCGATGCTCAACGACCCACCGGAACCGGAGGAGCGGGACGAGCCCTCGGACGACACCGGGGAGCTGCGGCCACAGGCGGCGAGCCCGGCGGCGAGGACGGCGGCGCTCGCGGTGAGGAACCCGCGACGGGAGAACGCTGTGTACACGGAGCCACCCGACCGGACGGCGCGACGGGTGCTCACTACGTCCTCGTGCGGGGCTGGGGAACGGACACGGGAGACCTCCGGGGGACGGCGGGCGGGGACGCTGCTCATCGTCGTCCACCTGCCCGGGGTCGGCTGGCCTAGGGTCGGCCGGGTGAGCGAGCCGACGAGCGACTGCCTGTTCTGCCGGATGGTGGCCGGAGAGATCCCGCCCGACGTCGTCCGGGAGACCGATCGCACGCTGGCCTTCCGGGACATCGACCCGAAGGCGCCCACCCACGTGCTGGTGGTCCCGAAGGAGCACCACGCCACCCTCGGTGGGCTGACCGCCGCGGACCCGGCGCTCGCTGCCGAGCTGGTCACCACCGCCCATGCCGTCGCCCTGCAGGAGGGCCTGGTGACCGCGGACTCCGCGGAGCCGGGCTACCGGCTGGTCACCAACACCGGCCCGCAGGCCGGTCAATCCGTGCACCACGTGCACCTGCACGTGCTGGGTGGCCGCCGCATGGCCTGGCCGCCGGGCTGACCTGCGGCTCCGCTGCGGTGACCCCATTCGGTCGAGAGGAGTCCCGGGTCGCTGAGCGCGGGTAGACTCTGCCGGGTCACAACCCCGTCGCAGGAAGGCAGGGTCGAGCGTTCTTGCCCGACACCTCACCAGACGCCGTCCCGGACGTCGTCCCTGGTGCGCCATCGTCCCGTGAACTCTCCGCGCGTGCTGCTGGAGCCGGCGTCCCGGACGGCCGAGCCGTACCGGACGCCGTCCGCACCTCCATCACCGTTCCCGACAGCGTCTCCATGGTCGCCCTGCTGGGCTCCGGGGACGAGCTCCTCCGACTGGTCGAGAGCGAGCTCGCCGCCGACGTCCACGTCCGCGGCAACGAGATCGCGATCACCGGCCAGCCGGCGGACAACGCCTTCGCCGTCCGCGTCTTCGACGAGCTGATCGCGCTGCTGGCCACCGGCCAGGCACTCCGCCCCGACTCGGTCCGCCGGGTCGTCAGCATGCTGCGGGCCGGCAGCGCCGAGCGTCCCGCCGACGTGCTCAGCCTCGACATCATCAGCCGCCGGGGCCGCACCATCCGGCCCAAGACGCTGAACCAGAAGCGGTACGTCGATGCGATCGACACCAACACCGTGATCTTCGGCATCGGCCCGGCCGGCACCGGCAAGACCTACCTGGCGATGGCCAAGGCCGTGCAGGCGCTGCAGACCAAGCAGGTCAACCGGATCATCCTGACCCGCCCGGCGGTCGAGGCCGGTGAGCGGCTCGGCTTCCTGCCCGGCTCGCTCTCGGACAAGATCGACCCCTACCTGCGGCCGCTGTACGACGCGCTGCACGACATGGTCGACCCCGAGTCGATCCCCCGGCTGATGGCCGCGGGGACCATCGAGGTCGCCCCGCTGGCCTACATGCGCGGGCGCACGCTCAACGACGCGTTCGTGATCCTCGACGAGGCGCAGAACACCACCGCCGAGCAGATGAAGATGTTCCTCACCCGGCTCGGGTTCGGCTCGAAGATGGTCGTCACCGGTGACGTCACCCAGGTCGACCTGCCCGGTGGCGCGCAGAGCGGCCTGCGGATCGTGCGTGACATCCTCGGCGGCATCGACGACGTGCACTTCTCCGAGCTGACCAGCTCCGACGTCGTCCGGCACCGGCTGGTGGGCGACATCGTGGACGCCTACGAGCGCTGGGACGCCACCCGGCAACCGGTCGCGGGACAGGGTCCGGCCCGGTCCGCGCGGCCGGCCCGGCACCAGACCCGGCAGCAGGGGAGCTGAGCGGCATGCCCGTAGAGGTCGCCAACGAGTCCGAGATCTCCGTCGACGAGCAGGCGCTGGCCGGTGTCTGCCGCTACGTCCTGGACTCCCTGGAGGTCAGCCCGCTGGC
Source organism: Modestobacter sp. (assembly GCA_025966175.1). GTDB lineage: Bacteria > Actinomycetota > Actinomycetes > Mycobacteriales > Geodermatophilaceae > Modestobacter. The sequence continues at coordinate 2,125 of JAOPVN010000309.1, forward strand.
CGAGCTGTCGGTGCTGTGCGTCGACGTCGACTACATGGCCAGCCTGCACGAGCGGTGGATGGGCGAGAAGGGCCCGACCGACGTGCTCGCCTTCCCGATGGACGAGCTGGACACCGCCCGCCCCGACGACCCGGACCCCGGTCCGGCGCTGCTCGGTGACGTGGTGCTGTGCCCGGCCGTCGCCGTCCGGCAGGCCCGCGCCGCCGGTCACTCGATGGCCGAGGAGCTGCTCCTGCTGGCCACCCACGGCGTGCTCCACCTGCTCGGTTACGACCACATGGAGCCCGACGAGGAGAAGGAGATGTTCGGCCTGCAGTCCAAGCTGCTCGAGGGCTGGCGCTCCATCCCGCGGGAACCGGTGACCGGCGAACCGATGGAGCCGGAGACGCGATGAGCGCGACCGCGATCGTCCTGTTGGTGATCGCCGTCGTCCTGGTGCTGGTCGCCGGGGTCTTCGCCGCGCTGGACGCCGCGCTGCAGCGGCTGTCCAAGGCGCGGGTCGACGAGTACCGCCGCGACGGGGTCAAGCGTGCCGGGGCACTGGTCCAGGTGATGGAGGAGCGGTCCCGGCACATCGCCCTGCTCCTGCTGCTGCGGATCGTCTGCGAGACGGCCGCCACGGTGCTGGTGGCGCTCATCTGCTACGTGCTCTTCAACGGCAGCGCCGGCGGCGTCCTCGTCGCCATCGCGGTGATGACGGTGGTCAGCTACGTGCTCATCGGGGTCGGCCCCCGCACCCTGGGCCGGCAGCACGCCTACTCGATCGCGCTGTCCGCCGCCCCGCTGATCCGGCTGCTGGGTCGCGTCCTCGGGCCGATCGCCACGCTGCTGATCATCATCGGCAACGCGATCACCCCCGGCCGTGGCTACCGCGACGGCCCGTTCAGCAGTGAGGTGGAGCTGCGCGAGCTGGTCGACATGGCCGAGGAGCGCGGCGTCGTCGAGGCCGGCGAGCGCAACATGATCCACGGCGTGTTCGAGCTCGGCGACACCATCGCCCGCGAGGTCATGGTGCCCCGCCCGGACGTGGTGTGGATCGAGCGTGGCAAGACGCTGCGGCAGGCGCTCGCACTCTGCCTGCGTAGTGGGTTCAGCCGACTCCCGGTCATCGGGGAGAACGTCGACGACATCATCGGCGTCGTCTTCATGAAGGATCTCGTGCGGCGCTCGCAGGGCTCCTCGGAGTCCCGGAGCAGCGAACCGAAGGTCGAGGAGCTGATGCGACCGGCCTCGTTCGTCCCGGAGTCCAAGCCGGTCGACGAGCTGCTGCGGGAGATGCAGGCCTCGCGCACCCACATGGCCGTCGTCGTCGACGAGTACGGCGGCTTCGCCGGTCTGGTCACGATCGAGGACATCCTGGAGGAGATCGTCGGCGAGATCGACGACGAGCACGACACCGTGCAGCGCCCGCCGATCGAGGAGCTGCCCGACGGCTCGGTGCGGATCACCGCCCGACTGCCGGTGGAGGACCTCGCCGACCTCTTCAAGGTCGAGCTCCCCGAGGACGATGGTGTGGAGACCGTCGGCGGCCTGCTCGCCCGCGAGCTGGGCGTGGTGCCGATCGAGGGGTCCGCGGCCGAGGTCGGCGGGCTGCGGTTGGTCGCCGAGAGCGCCGGCGGCCGCCGCAACCAGATCGACACCATCCTGGTCTGCCGGGTTCCCGAACCGGGTGCGGACGACGAGGCGACCGCGGAGCAGCCCGAGCGGGAGCCCGAACCGGCCACCGTGGAAAACTGACCCCTCGTGACCTCCGCTGAACTGGATCCCGAGGACGCCAAGCTGATCACCCTGGCCCGGTCGGCGCGCGGCCGCACCGGCGGCGCCGAGGGTGCCGCGGTCCGCGACACCGATGGGCGCACCTACCTCGCGGCGACCGTGGCGCTGCCCTCGCTGCAGCTCTCGGCGTTGCAGGCCGCGGTCGCCGCAGCGGTGTCCAGCGGGGTCGACGGCCTCGAGGCTGCCGCCGTCGTCAGCGCCGCGGACACCCTCGAGGAGGCCGGGCTGGCCGCCGTCCACGACCTCACGCCGTCTGCCCCCGTCCTGCTCGCCGGTCCGGACGGCGCGGTCCGCGCCACGGTCTGAGGACGACCACTCCTGGCGAGGATCCCCTCCTGGAAAAGGACCCCCTCCTGGGTCCCTTCGCAGGCTCAGGGACGCCCTGGAGGGGGCCATCGAGGCGTCAGGGACGCCTGGAGGGGCTACGTGTGTCGAAGGGTGTAGTCGAACTACACCGTTCGGAGGGCGCTGAGCGGTCGGGCCGTGAGCGAAGCTGATCATCGTGTCCGCGGCGCAGGGAACTCTGGTCCCGCGCGTCCGGCTGCTCTGGGCCGAGACCCGGCCGGTCGTCCAGGCCATCTTCGCCGTCCGCTACTGGGTGGGTGTCGCCGTGGCCGTGGCCGGCGACGGGCGGTTCCGCTCCGCCGTCGTCGTCGGGGCACTGGCCTGGCTGCTGCTGACCATGAGCATCTACCTCGTCAACGGCGTCTCGGACCTGACCGCCGACCGGGCCAACGGCTCCGCGCGCCCGCTGGCCCGCGGCCTGGTCGGCACCCGCGGGGCGGTGCGCACGGCGTGGGCGCTGGCCGGTG
>JAOPVN010000359.1 GCA_025966175.1 Modestobacter sp.
CGGACGAACTTCTCCTCGCCCTCCTTGAGGGAGATCGAGTTGACGATCGCCTTGCCCTGGACGCACTTGAGGCCGGCCTCGATGACCTCCCACTTCGAGGAGTCGATCATCGTCGGCACCCGGCAGATGTCGGGCTCGGCGGCGACCAGCTTGGCGAAGCGGTCCATCGCCTCGACGCCGTCGATCATCCCCTCGTCCATGTTGATGTCGATGACCTGCGCACCGGCCTCGACCTGCTGGCGCGCGACGGCGAGCGCGGCCGGGTAGTCGCCGGCCTTGATCAGGTTCCGGAAGCGCGCGGAGCCGGTGATGTTGGTGCGCTCGCCGACGTTGACGAACAGGGTGTCGCCGTCGACGGTGACCGGCTCCAGCCCGGAGAGCCGCAGCGCGGGCCGCACCGGGACGGGGGTCCGGGGCGCCGCGCCGTCCACCGCGGCGGCGATCGCCGCGATGTGGCCGGGCGTCGTGCCGCAGCAGCCACCGACGAGGTTGACGAAGCCCGCCGCGGCGAACTCCGCCAGGATCGCGGCGGTCTCCGCGGGCGACTCGTCGTACTCGCCGAAGGCGTTGGGCAGGCCGGCGTTGGGATAGCAGGAGACGAACGTGTCGGCGAGGCGGGAGATCTCGGCGATGTAGGGCCGCATCTCCTTCGCGCCCAGGGCACAGTTCAGGCCCACCAGCAGCGGGTCGACGTGCCGTACCGAGTGCCAGAAGGCCTCGGTGACCTGGCCGGACAGCGTTCGCCCGGAGGCGTCGGTGATGGTGCCCGAGATCATCACCGGCCAGCGGCGTCCCCGCTCCTCGAACAGCGTCTCCAGCGCGAAGATCGCCGCCTTGGCGTTGAGGGTGTCGAAGATCGTCTCGATCAGCAGGACGTCGGACCCGCCGTCGACCAGGCCGTTGGCCTGCTCCAGGTAGGCCGCCACCAGCTCGTCGTAGCTGACGTTGCGTGCCCCGGGGTCGTTGACGTCGGGCGAGATGGACGCCGTCCGGCTGGTCGGGCCGAGCGCGCCGACGACGAACCGCGGCTTGTCGGGGGTGCGCGCGGTCATCGCGTCGCACTCGGCCCGGGCCAGCTGCGCCGAGGCCAGGTTGATCTCGTAGGCGAGGTCGGACATGCCGTAGTCGGCCAGCGAGATCCGGGTGGCGTTGAACGTGTTGGTCTCGATCAGGTCCGCGCCGGCCTCGAGGTACTCGCGGTGGATGCCGGTGATGATCGACGGGGCGGTCAGGCTGAGCAGGTCGTTGTTGCCCTGCACGTCGCTGGGCCAGTCGGCGAACCGTTCCCCGCGGTAGCCCGCCTCGTCCGGCCGGTCGCGCTGGATCGCGGTGCCCATCGCGCCGTCGAGCACCAGGATGCGCTGCTGGAGCAGTGCGGTGAGCGTGGCGCGGGCATCGGGGCGGAGCTCGGCGGACTCGGGCGGAGAGGAATCGGGCACGGGCAGTCCTCGGTCATCGATGGAGCACGGTCACGGAGGCGTCCGGCGCCAGGGCCCTGGCAACTCCGACGGGTAACAAGGCACCTCGTCGTCCTCGAACAGCTCCTCCATGATCTCACTTCCCGCCGCTGCGGGTGCGCACCTCCCGGCCCGGCTCACCCGGGCAGCCTCAGGCACCTCACGAGGACCACGGCCGGATGGCGGGATCGACGTAGGCTCAAAGGGTGATCGATCCCAAGTCCACCGCAGACGACCTGCCGGAGCTGGACGACCCCGTGGTCGTGGTCGCGTTCGAGGGGTGGAACGACGCCGGGGACGCAGCTACCGGAGCAGTCGAGCACCTGGAGCTGATCTGGGACGCCGACCCGCTCGCCGCGCTGGACCCCGAGGACTACTACGACTTCCAGGTCAACCGGCCCACGGTCTCCCTCGTCGACGGGGTCAGCCGCCGGATCGAGTGGCCGACCACCCGCATCTCGGGGGCCAAGCCGGAGGGCAGCGACCGGCACGTCGTCCTCATCCGCGGCATCGAGCCGAACATGCGCTGGCGCAGTTTCTGCGACGAGCTCATCGAGCTGCTCCAGGAGCTGGGCGCGACGACGGTGGTGGCGCTCGGCGCCCTGCTGGCAGACACGCCGCACACCCGGCCCACCCCGGTGACCGGCTCGGCCTACGACGCCGAGTCCGCCGCGCAGTGGGGCCTGGAGACCTCGCGCTACGAGGGGCCCACCGGGATCCTCGGCGTCTTCCAGGACGCCTGCGTGCAGGCCGGCCTGCCGGCGGTGAGCTTCTGGGCCGCCGTTCCGCACTACGTGTCCCAGCCGCCCTCCCCCCGGGCCACGGTGGCCCTGCTGCAGCGGGTGGAGGAGGTCCTCGAGCTCACCGTTCCCCTGGGGGCGCTGCCGCAGCAGGCCGAGGACTGGGTGAAGACCGTCGACGAGATGGCCAACGAGGACGACGAGGTCGTCGAGTACGTGCGCTCCCTGGAGGAGCGGGCGACGGCGACCGACCTGTCCCAGGCCAACGGGGAGCAGATCGCCAAGGAGTTCGAGCGCTACCTGCGTCGCCGGGGCTCCTCGCCGAACTGAGCACCGCACGACGTCCGCTGCCCGGTCCCCCCTCCGCGGGAGGCCGGGCAGCGTCGTCTTCCGGTGTCGACGAGGCGGTTCGTCGACACCGCCACAGGTCGCGGTGTCGACAGGGCGACATGTGGTCTCAGCGCGGGGTGACCAGCAGCGGGCGCATCCGGAGCGAGGCGGTGTCGTCGAAGATCCGGTCGTGGGTGGCCAGCGCGAACCGGTCGGTCATCCCGGTGACGTAGTCGACGACCTGGGTGACCGGGTCCGCCTCGGTGTCCCGGTAGCTGGCCGGGATCAGTCCGGGGTGGGCGAGGTGGTGGTCGACCAGCCGGCGGATGACGTCGATCGCCACGTTCTTCTGCCCGGCGGCGGTGTCGGACTCGTACACCCGCGCGAACATGAAGGCCCGCAGCTCCTGCATCGCCTCCAGCGCGTCGGGGGCCATGACGACGCCTCCGGTGGTGTTGGCCGGGGACAGGCTGCCGTCGACCACTGCATCGATCATCGCGCCGACCATGGCGCTGCCCGGCTCGCCGAAGACGCTGCGCGTGCGCGCCGGCAGATCGCCGACCTGGAGCACCCCGGCCCGGACCGCGTCCAGCGCGTCGTGGGAGAGGTAACCGATCCGGTCGGCGTACCGCACGCACTCGCCCTCCCGGGTGGACGGCGGCGGGGTGATCTTCCAGCTGTGCGCCCGGACGCCGTCCCGGACCTCCCAGGTGAGGTTCAGGTCCTCCAGCACCTCGACGATCCGCACCCCCTGGGCGGCGTGGTGCCAGCCACCCTCGACGTAGGGGTCCAGCGCCTCCTCGCCGATGTGGCCGAACGGCGAGTGCCCGACGTCGTGCGCCAGCGCGATCGCCTCGGCGAGGGTCTCGTTGAGGCTGAGGGCCTGGGCCAGTGACCGGGCCACCTGGGTGACCTGCAGGGTGTGCGTGAGCCGGGTGACGAAGTGGTCGCCGTCGGGGTGCAGGAAGACCTGGGTCTTGTGCTTGAGCCGGCGGAACGCCTTGGCGTGCAGGATCCGGTCGCGGTCGCGCTCGTAGGCGGTCCGCAACGGGTCCTCGGGTTCCGGGCGGACCCGGCCGCGGGTGCCCACCGAGCGCGCGGCCGAGGGGGCCAGCAGCTCTTCGGCGCGTTCCCGCGCCTCTCGGTCGGCCAGCCGGAACGGGCACCCGGATGCGGTCACGGCGCCAGCGCGATCCCGAGGAGCGCGTCGACGAGGTCGCGGACGACGGAGGTCGACTGCTCGTCCCAGTCGTCGATCGCCTGGGCAGCCGGGATGCCCCGGCCGGACTCCGCCTCGGCGAGGGTGGCCGCGGCCCACGCGTCGACGGCGGCGATCGCACCGGGCGAGTCCAGGTCGTCGGCCAGCCGCTCGCGCACGGCGGCCAGCACCGGGCCGGCCGGTGCGCCCAGGGGCAGCTCCACCGCGCGGCGCCAGGTGTCCAGCCGCGCCAGCGCATCGGTGAGGAGGCCGGGAGTCCAGGCACGGTCGGTGCGGTAGTGGCCCGACAGCAGCGCCAGCCGC
>JAOPVN010000301.1 GCA_025966175.1 Modestobacter sp.
CGGCCCGACCAGTCGCTGCGCCGGCCGCTGTCGGCCGCGCTGCACATGGCGCTGCGCGAGCTGCGTCACCCCGACCAGGAGTCCACCGACGCCGTCCTCGGAGTGCTCAAGGCATTCGCCCAGCGCCAGTCGGTGGACGCCAAGGTGCGCGACCGCTGGCAGCCCGGCATCGACGTGCCGGCCAGCAGCGGGCGGGCCGACTCCGGGGACATGGAGATCGACCTGGTCGAGCTGCTCAGCGACGTGGCCGGGATCGCCGCCGACGTCGGCAAGGGCGTCGCGCTGTTCATCGACGAGATGCAGGACGTGCAGGCCGACGACGTCTCCGCCATCTGCGCCGCCTGCCACGAGCTGTCCCAGCAGGGCGCGCCGCTGATCGTCGTCGGCGCCGGCCTGCCGCACCTGCCCGCGGTGCTCAGCGCCTCCAAGAGCTACTCCGAGCGGCTCTTCCGCTACCTGCGCATCGACCGGCTGGACCGGGCCGCCGCCGACCGCGCGCTGCTGGCCCCGGCCGAGCGGGAGGACGTCGAGTTCGACACGGCAGCCCTCGACGCCCTCTACGACGCCGCTGACGGCTATCCGTACTTCGTCCAGGCCTACGGCAAGGTCACCTGGGACGTCGCCGCCTCCTCCCCCATCACCGCCGCCGACGTGGCGATGGCCGCCCCGGCCGCCGAGGCCGAGCTCGCCGTCGGCTTCTTCGGTTCCCGCTACGACCGCGCCACCCCCGCCGAGCGGGAGTACATGCACGCGATGGCCGAGCTGGGCGGGCCGACCGGCGCGGCCGTCGGCACCTCCGACGTCGCGGTCTCCCTCGGCCGCAAGCCGGCGTCCCTCTCCCCCGCGCGCGACTCGCTGATCAAGAAGGGCCTGGTCTACTCCGCCGAGCGGGGACAGATCGCCTTCACCGTGCCGCACTTCGGCCGGTACCTGCTCAGCCACGCGACCGACTGATGCCCACCTGGCTGGAGGCCGGCCTGTGGGGCCTGCTCGGCGGCGGCGCCCTGGTCATCGGCGCGCTGATCGCCTGGTTCCTGCGGGTGCCCGACGCCGTCGTGGCCAGTGTGATGGCGTTCGGGTCGGGCGTGCTGATCTCCGCGGTCGCCTTCGACCTGATGGCGGAGGCAGCAAGGATCGGCGGTCTGGCCGCCACTGCGCTCGGGTTCCTCGGCGGCGCGCTCGCCTACCTGGCCGCCAACGCGCTGCTGGCCCGCCGCGGCGCGCGGCACCGCAAGCGCTCCGGTGACCAGCAGCCCTCGGAGTCCGAGCAGGAAGGCAGCGGGGCGGCGATCGCGGTCGGCGCACTGCTGGACGGCGTGCCGGAGTCCGTCGTCCTCGGGGTCGGGCTGCTCGGTGGCGGCGTGGTCAGCCTGCCGGTGCTGGCCGCCGTCTTCATCTCCAACGTCCCCGAGGGGCTGTCCAGCGCCGCCGGGATGAAGCGCAGCGGCCGTTCGGCCCGCTACATATTCGGTGTGTGGACGACGATCGCCGTGCTCAGCGGCCTGTCCGCACTCCTCGGGTACGTGGTGCTGGGCAGCGCGCCGCCGGAGGTCATCGCGGTCATCACCGCCGTGGCCGCCGGCGCGATCCTGACCATGATCGCGGACACGATGATCCCCGAGGCGTTCGAGAAGACCCACACCTGGACCGGGCTCATCACCACGGTCGGCTTCCTGGTCGCCTTCGCCGTCGACCGAGCCTGAGCCGAGGCCCGGCAGCGGGCGTCCGGTGTCGGTGTTCCACGTGCAACCTCCCGGCGGCCGGGGCAGGGTGGCGGCGTGAGCCCCGTCGACGACGCCCGCCTGCCCGAGGAGATCCGCGTCCCGGTGGAGGGCGGTGACCTCGCGGCGCTCTACTGGGCCGCCGACGCCCCGGCCGCGCCCCTGGTGGTGCTGGTGCACGGGATCACCGGGAACGCGATGGGCTGGGCCCCGGTGGCGGCCGCCCTGGCCGGTGGGTGCGAGGTCGTCGCCCCTGACCTGCGCGGCCGGGCGCACAGCGCCGGGCTGCCCGGCCCCTACGGGCTGTCCCGGCACGCGGCCGACGTCACGGCGGTGCTCGAGCGGTTCGGCGCCGACGCCGAGGCAGGCGCCGACGCCACCGTGCTGGTCGGCCACTCGATGGGCGGGTTCGTGGCCGCCCTCGCCACGACCGGCACGGCTCGGGACCTGGTCCACGGGCTGGTGCTCGTCGACGGCGGACTGCCCTTCGCCGTCCCACCGGCGGCCGACACCGATGCCATGCTCGCCGCCTTCCTGGGCTCGTCGCTGGACCGGCTGGACCGCACCTTCCCCGACCTGCCCGCGGTGCGCGCGTTCTGGCGCGCGCACCCGGCGGTGGGACCGTGGGTCGACGAGCCGGCCATCGCCGCCTTCCTCGCCCGCGACCTGGCCGGCAGCGAACCTGAGCTGCGCAGCGCGGTGGTACGCGAAGCAGTGCGGGTCGACGGCGCGGATCTGCTGCGCAACGAGGCGGTGCTGGAGGCGACCACCGACCTGCCGGTGCCGGCGACGCTGCTCTGGGCAACCCGCGGCATGCAGGGCGAGGCGCCCGGCCTCTACGACGAGGTGCGGCTGGCCGGCATGGGCCTCGAGGACGCGCACGTGACGGCGCGGGAGGTGCCCGACACCGACCACTGGTCGATCCTCTGGTCCGGCCAGGGCGTCCAGGCGATCAGCGCGGCCGTCCGGGAGGCAGCCGTTCGGGCCCGGTGAGCCTCAGCTGAGGGAAGGCCGCTCCGGCGGCAGCGAGCGGGGGCCGGCGACGGCCGGCCGGTCGGCGTCGACCGGGTGCGCCCGGACGGCGAGGAGCGCGACGTCGTCCTCGGCCCCGTCGACCAGCAGGGCGGCCAGCAGTCCGTCGCACAGCTGCTCCAGCGGCTCCCCCGCCAGGTCGGCGACCGCGCTGCGCAGTCGTTCACGCCCCTGGTCCAGGTCACCCGTACGACGCTCGAACAACCCGTCGGTGAACAGCAGCAGCGTGCCGTCGGCCGGGATGAGGGTGACCCCGTCGGCCCGCGCGCCCGACCAGCCGATGCCCAGCGGCGGGCCGACCGGCGCGTCCAGGTCCACGACCTTGCCGTCGGCCTGCAGCAGCATCGGCATCGGGTGCCCGGCCGAGGCCCAGCGCAGCCGCCGCAGCCCGGCGACCCGGTCGTCGTCGTCCTGCTCGATCCGGGCGACGAGGGCGGTGGCCAGCGTGGCCACGTCCAGCCCCGCGACCGCCAGGTCCACCCGGCGCATCACGTCGGCCGGCGCGTCCTGCCGGTCGTAGGCGATCGCCCGCACCAGCGTCTTGAGCTGCGCCATGACGGCGGCGGCCTCCAGGTCATGGCCCATCACATCGCCGATGACGAGCACGGTGGCCCCGTCGGGCTGGAGGAAGGCGTCGTACCAGTCCCCGCCGATGGCGACGTCCTGCGTCGCGGGGCGGTAGCGGACCGCCAGCTCGAGGTTGTCCGGCTGCACCGGGGCCGACAGCAGGCTGCGCTGCAGCCGCTCGGCCACCCGGCTCTGCGCGGTCGCCAGCCGGGCGTTGTCCAGGGCGAGGGCGGCCCGGCGGGAGGCGATGTCCGCGGTGCGCAGCTCGGCCTCGGTGAACGGCCCGCGGTCCGGCCCGGTGACCAGGGTGAAGGCGCCGAACAGCTCACCGCGGGCGAGGAACGGGAAGGTGGCGACGGCGGCCGGCCGCAGCGGCTGAACCGCCTCGAACGCCTCCGGGGTGGTCATCCCCGCCAGCTGCTCGGACGTCAGGTCCTGGATCACCACCGGCCGTCCCTCCCGCAGCGCGGTGGGCACCGGCGCGCTCGCGCGGTTGGTGACCGCCCGCACGTCGGCGTAGCGGTGCATCGCCCCGGCCATCGCCGGGTCCCGGTGGGCGCGGCCGACGTCCCGGCGCCGGCCGTTCTCCACCACGCTCACCAGGCACCAGTCGGCCAGCTGCGGGACGACGAGCTCGGCGAAGCGCTGCACCGCCTCGTCGGCGTCCAGCGTGGCGGTCATCGCCTGGCTGATGTCGCCCAGCAGCATGAGGTGCCGGCCGGCCAGTTCCGCGGCGCCGGCCGCAGCCGCCGCGCGCTCCGCCTCCGCCTCCCGGGCGGCGATCGCCTCCTCCCGGGCCTGCTCCGCCTCGTGCCGGGCGGTGACGTCGTCATAGGTCACGACCAGGCCGCCGTCGGTGCGGAACGCGTCCACCTGGAACCAGATGCCCATCGGGTCGAACCAGGCCTCGAAGCTGGCCGGCACGCCGGTCGCGGCCACCCGGCGGTAGTTCTCCTCGAACGAGCTGTCGACCGTCTCCGGGTACTTGTCCCAGATGACCTGCCCCTCCAGCGAGTCCACGGTCTCGCCCAGCAGCGCCGCCCCGGCGGGGTTCATGTAACTGAACCGCCACTGCTCGTCCAGGACGAACAACGGCCGCGCCATGCCCTGGACGGCGAGTACCAGGACGTCGGCAGCCCCGGCTCCGCCGTCCCTGGTCATGCGACCACTCTGCCCCATGGACGTCCCGCCTCCCCAGACCGCCGCCGCCGATCGGCGCGGCAGCTCCCTCCCGGGGATGACGCCGCCGCCCTGGGGGCTACCGCAGCCCCGCTTCGGACGGTGCTGCCTCTCCCCCGTGACCGGCGTCGATCATGGTGGCCTCGTCGAACGGGCGTTCCCCGCTCAGCACCGCGTCCAGCTGCTCGCGGTCCAGCTCCTTGGTCCAGTTGGCGATCAGCACGGTGGCGATCGCGTTGCCGGCGAAGTTGGTCACCGCCCGGGCCTCGGACATGAAGCGGTCGATGCCGACGATGAGGCCCACCCCGTCGAGCAGCTCGGGCCGGTGCGAGGAGAGCCCGCCGGCGAGCGTGGCCAGGCCGGCCCCGGTCACACCGGCGGCGCCCTTCGAGGCGATGATCATGAAGACGAGCAGGCCGATCTGCTCCCCCAGCGACAGTGGGTCCCCGAGCGCCTCGGCGATGAACAGGGACGCCATCGTCAGGTAGATCGCCGTCCCGTCCAGGTTGAACGAGTACCCGGTGGGCACCACGATCCCGGCCACCGGTTGGGAGACGCCGACGTGCTCCATCTTGGCGATCAGCCGGGGCAGCGCGGTCTCGGAGGACGACGTCGAGACGATCAGCAGGAACTCCCGGCCCAGGTACCGGAGCAGCTTGATGACGCTCACCCGGGCGCCCAGCCAGAGGATGGTCCCCAGCACGCCCACCACGAAGACCAGACAGGTCGCGTAGAAGCCCAGCATCAGCACCGCGAGGCTCGTCAGCGCGTCGACACCGGTGGCCCCGACGACGGCCGCGATGGCCCCGAACGCACCGATCGGCGCGACCCACATGACCATCGCCAGCACCCGGAAGACCAGCCGCTGGAAGTGGCCGATCCCCCGCAGGATCGGCTGGCCGCCGGCGCCCATCGACTGGATCGCGAAGCCGACCAGCAGCGCGACGAGCAGCGCCTGCAGCACCGACCCGTCGGTCAGCGCGGAGACCAGCGTGGTCGGGATCAGGCCGAGGATGAAGCCGGTGGTGCCGCCCTCGCCCTCGCCCGCCGTGGCGAGCTCCTGGCCCCGGCTGCGCAGCTCGTCGGAGAGCTGCAACCCGTCGCCCGGGTGCAGCACGTTGCCGATCACCAGCCCGATGGCCAGCGCCACCGTGGACATCAGGATGAAGTAGCCCAGCGCCAGACCGCCCACCTTTCCGACCTGGGCGGCCTGCCGGATGGAGCCGATGCCCAGCACGATCGTGCAGAAGATGACCGGAGCGATGAGCATCTTGATCAACCCGACGAAGGCATCACCGAGCCACTTGAGCCCGACGGCGAAATCCGGGAACACCAGGCCCACGACGATGCCCAGGGCGACGGCAGCGATGACCGACAGGTAGAGCCAGTGCGTCCGGTCCCGGCGGGGCCGCGGCGTACCGCCGTCCGGCCGGTCGTCACTGCGCGTGCTGCCTGTTGCCATGGATGCTGCTCCCTACGTCGGGTCTGGACGGTGCCGGACGAATGATCGCGCGGCGGCCTGCACCCGGCGAACGCGGGGCCCGACGAACGAGATCGGGAGAGTGGGACCGCCGAATTGCGGTCCCACTCCCCCGATCCCGGGTGGAGCTGTGCAGTTCTACCGAGCGGTGGTGCTCAGTGCGCCATCACGATCGACAGGTGGCCCGAGCCGTAGCCGGCCACGTCGACCTTCAGGTCGATCCGGTTGAACGCCGCGGCCAGGCCGGCGATGTCCCCCGGGATCGACTCCCCGGGCGCGTGCAGCGTGTGCAGCTTCGAGTGGGTGATGCCCTCGCCGTTGAACATCGACGAGGCGATGTTCACCACCTCGTAGACGGCCTCGAGGTGGCCCGCGGAGAGCTCGCCCTCGTCGATCGCGTCCTCCAGCCCGCCCTTGGGCAGCAGCGCGAGCGCACCGGCCAACCAGGCGGCCAGGGAGATGTCGAGCAGGCAGAGGGCGGTGGTCGCCATCGTCGGGTCGACGTAGACGGCCACGGCCGGCTTGTCGTTCAGCGACACCGGGTCACCGGGCGAGACGGTGACGTCCTTGCCGAACAGGCTCTCGAGCAGGTCGCGGACGTTCTTGGGGTTGGGCAGCAGGGCGGGGGTCATGCGATGACCCCGTCCAGAGCGTCCTTGAAGGTGTCCTCGTTGAACGGCTTGGCGATGAGGAAGATGGCGCCGGCGTTGGCCGCCTTCTCCCGCATCTCCGGGGAGCCCTCGGAGGTCACGAAACCGAAGGGCACCTGCGAGCCGGCGGCACGCAGCGCCTCGAGGCACTCGATGCCGGTCATCTCGGGCATGTTCCAGTCGGAGAGGACCAGGTCGGGCTTCTCCGCGCCGACCATCTCGAACGCCTCCCGACCGTTCTCGGCCTGGATGATGTCGTGGTCGTCGTAGCCTGCCTGGCGCAGGGTGCGGATCACGATCTGCCGCATGACACGGCTGTCGTCGGTAACCAGGATCTTCACAGCGGCACCTCGTCCCGCTCGGCGTGCGGCGCCGGAGCGGCGCCCTGCACGGTGATGGTCAAGAAGTTCCCTCGCCACTGGCCGACGAGGGAACGGACGTCGTCCAACCGCCCGTGCGGCGGAGCGACCCCCATCTGGGGCAGTCCCAGCCGGGACTCACCCGGCAGGACGCTCTTGATGTTGCCGCCCAGCACGTTGGCGAGTTCGCCGAGCGCGTCGGCGACGTCCTCGGCGTCCACGACCGTGGGCGGCCGGGTCATCAGGACGCTCTCGGTGAGCGCCTCGGCGGTGGCCGGGGCGCAGGTGACGACGACGGAGCCGGTCCAGGGACCGATGATGTCGACCCAGGCGCTGACGACGTCGCCCGGCGGCGGCACCGGGACGGGCACGAACGCCTCGCCGTCGCCGACCAGGGACGGCCAGACCTCGTCGGCGATGCTCTGCACCGTCCGGGTGTCCAGCAGCGTGGTGATCGGCTGGGCTTCCTGCAGGGTCATGCGGACACCTCCTCGGGGAGAAGGCCGAGCAGCGCCAGCTTGTCGCGGAGCGCGTCGGCGGTGAACGGCTTGATCAGGTACTCGTGGGCGCCGGCGGCCAGGGCCTTGACGATCTGGCCCGTCTCGCTCTCCGTGGTGACCATCATCAAGGTCACCTGGCGGTAGGCCGGGTTGGCGCGGACGGCCATGACGAACTGCAGTCCGTCCATCACCGGCATGTTCCAGTCGATGCAGCAGAGGTCGGGCACGTAGCCCTCCTCCAGCACATCGAGGGCCAGGCGGCCGTCGCCGGCCTCACGCACCTCGTATCCGAATCCGGTGAGGATCGTGCCGACGATGCGCCGCATGGCACGGGAGTCGTCGATCACCAGAGCTCTCATTGGTCAGGCTCCCTTCCGTGGGCGGTAAGCGGAGCCGCGGCCGAGGACGACCCGCTCCCAGTTGTCGTCGACCCCGAGCGTGGTCTCGGCGGCGCCGAGGAACAGCCAGCCGTCCGGGCGCATGATCTGACGGACGCGGGTCAAGATCCCCTGCTTGGTGGGCAGGTCGAAGTAGATGAGCACGTTGCGCAGGTAGACCACGTCGAACGGGCCGAGCCGGGGCAGCGGCGCGGCGAGGTTGCACTCGCTTGCCGTGATCATCCGGCGCAGGGTCGGCGAGATCTCCCACTCGTTGCCGGCGCGGGTGAAGTGCCGCACGAGCATCGAGGCCGGCAGACCGCGGTTGACCTCGAGCTGGCTGAACCGGCCGGCCCGGGTGCGCTCGACCATCTGCCGGGAGAGGTCGGTCGCGGTGATCGACACCCGGGTGGCCGCGTTGGGCAGCGCGTCGGAGAGCAGCATCGCGATCGTGTAGGCCTCCTGCCCGCTGGAGCAGGCGGCCGACCAGATCTGCAGTCGCTCGTCGGGCCGGCGGGCGGCGAGCACCTGCGGCAGCACCGTGCTGGTGAAGCCGGTGAACGGGTCGCCGTCGCGGAACCACGACGTCTCGTTGGTGGTCAGCGCCTCCACGATCCGGCGGTTCTTGGCCGGGTCGGGGTGGTTGCGGACCGCCTCGACCAGCTCACTGACGCCGGCAACGCCCATCTGCTGGGCCATCGGCAGCAGCCGGGCCTCGACCAGGTACTCCTTGCCCGGCTGCAGGACGATCGCGCTCTCGCGGTGCACCAGCTGGCGCACCCAGTCGAAACTCGTGGCGGTGAGGGTCATCGGTTGCGTCCGATCCCGGCAGTGGCGCCGGCGCGGGCGGCGGGGAAGCCCGCCGCGGGTCGGGGGGTGGGAAGGAGCCGGATGATCGCCTCGGCGACGCGGCCCAACGGCACGACCTCGTCGGCGAAGCCGGCCTGGGCCACCGCACCGGGCATCCCCCAGACCACGGAGGTGGCCTGGTCCTGGGCGATGACGGTGCCACCGGCGTCCCGGATCTGACCGGCGCCGATGCGCCCGTCGGAGCCCATCCCGGTGAGCACGACGCCCAGCACGGCGCCGTCGTAGGCAGCCACGGCGGAACGGAAGAGCACGTCGACGGCCGGCCGGCAGAAGTTCTCCGGCGGAGCCTGGTTGAGGGCGGTCCGCTTCGAGGCCCCACTGGTGCCCACGGTCAGGTGGAAGTCGCCGGGGGCGATGTGCACCGTGCCGGGGGCCAGCGGCGTCCCGTCACCGGCCTCCACCACGGTGAGCGGGCAGAGCCGGTCCAGCCGCTGGGCGAACTGGCGGGTGAAGACGGGCGGCATGTGCTGGACGAGCAGCACGGGCACCGGCAGCGAGGCCGGCAGCAGCGGCAGCACCTTGGTCAGCGCCTCGGGGCCACCGGTCGAGGAGCCGATCACCAGGACGGCGGGCTCCTTGGGCGCGCGGGTGCGCGCCGCCGGCGGACGGACGGCGACCGGGGAGGCCGCGACCGGGGAGGCGGCGGGGCCGCTGGTCATGGGCCGGCCGGTGAGGGCCTTGATCTTGGGGATGAGCTGCTGACGCACGCTCTCCATCGACTGCGCGACGCTGCCGACGTTGGCCGGCTTGGTGACGTAGTCGTTGGCGCCCGCGGACAGCGCGTCCAGGGTGGCCGAGGCGCCGCGCTCGGTCAGCGTGCTGAACATGATGATCGGCACGCGGCTGCGGGTCGCGCGGATGGCGCGGACCGCCTCGATGCCGTTCATGTCCGGCATCTCGATGTCCATGGTGACCAGGTCGGGCTTCAGCTGCTCCAGCTTCGACACGGCCAGCCGGCCGTTGGGAGCAGTGCCGACGACCTGGATCATCGGGTCCTCGGACAGCACGTCCGTCACGATCTTGCGGACGACGACCGAGTCGTCGACGACCATCACCTTGATCTGTTCCACGCGTTCCCCCGTGCCGATGGTCCGGCCGGTGGGCCGCTCACAACCCTTATCGGCAACAGCTGCCTGGGTCTTGAGCGGGATTGCCCGAGAGCTGGGCGATCAGCTCGGGATGGGCAGCGCCCTACCAGTCACCATTTGCCAAGGCATCCCCAGAATCGTCAGCGACTCCTCATCGAGGAGGTCCGACATCGCGAGACCCTGCACGCAGCCGGCCAGCGCGTTCCACACGCCCTCGGCGCCGTCCCGCGCGGAGAACCCGCCCTCGACGAACGCCGTCACGGTCATCAGCTGCGCCGCGGCCAGCGTCCGGGTGCGCCCGGAGACGTGCGCCGCCCACGCGGCGCCGTGCATGGCGGCGGCCCACGGACGGCGCTGGGCGCGGCTGGCGTCCACGGCCAGCCGCCAGCGCCGGCGCCCGGTTTCGTCCAGCCCCCGCAGCTCACCCAGCAGCTCGGCCAGGGCCGGGGCGGCCGGCCCGAGGTCGGGGCGCGGGCACGCCTCCCAGGCGGTGATCGTGGAGTACGGGCCGGTCAGCTCCTGCCGCACCGCCGGCTCGAGCGCCTCGGCGGCCCACCAGCCGGTCGCGGCGTCGGCCAGGACGTCGGCTGCCAGCGTGGCGACCGCAGGGTCCAGGTCGGCGACGACCTGGTGCTCGGGGCCCAGCACGTCGTCGCGCACCAGCCGCTCCAGCGCCGGGGTGTTGCCGATGGTGCCGCGCTCGAGGAGGGTGACCAGCCGCGCGGAGCGGTCATCGGCGTCGCCGCCCGGGTCCCTCATGTCCCGCAGCTGCGGGACACCGGCGGCGGCGAGTTCGTGGGCCCGGCGGGCACGGACGGCGAGAGCCGCGCGCTCGGCATCGGGCCGGCCGGTCGCCGGGTGCCCGTCCGCCAGGCGGTGGAGGGTGGCGGCGTCCGCACCGAGGCCGGTCAGCAGCACATCGGCGACCTGCGCGCCGGCCGGCAGGCGGACCAGGTCGAAGCCGAGCGTTGCTGCGCTGACCAGGGAGTAGGGCACGTCGCCTCCAATGAAGTGGTCAGGCCATCGTGCGCGGGGCCGCTGCTGAGCGCTACGCGGCCGTCACCCGCTCGCGGGACAGCGAACGGGTGGCGGCCGCGCGTTGCTACCGCACGGTCAGTGCCCGGTGACAGCGCGTTGAAACCCGTCACTCCTCGGTGCAGCTGGCTCAGAAGGTGAAGCGAGCGACGCTCCCCCGCAGGTCGCTGGCCATCCGGGACAGCTCGTCGACGGCCTGCCGGGTCTGCCCCAGGGCCTGGGTGGTCGACCCGGCGGCGGTCGAGACGCCGGTGATGTTGGTGGCGATCTCGGTGGAGCCGCTCGCGGCCTCCTGCACCGACCGGGACATCTCGTTGGTGGTGGCCGTCTGCTCCTCCACCG
>JAOPVN010000398.1 GCA_025966175.1 Modestobacter sp.
GCCGCTCCAGCACGAGCACCAGCAGGTGGGAGCCATGACCGACACGCTCGCCGACAGCCGTACCTCCTCCCGGGACTTCACCGAGGGCGTGCCGCTGGTCGTGGAGGACGTGCCGCGCCGCTCCGCCGCTGAGCGCGCCCGGATGCTCGAGGACCCGGGCTTCGGCCGGTACTTCACCGACTCGATGTTCGTGGCCCGCTACCGCGCCGGGGAGGGCTGGGTCGACGCCCGGCTGACTCCCTACGCCCCGCTGCAGATGGACCCCAGCGCCGCGGCGCTGCACTACGCGCAGTCGATCTTCGAGGGGCTCAAGGCCTACGTCCAGCCCGACGGCAGCGTGGCGACCTTCCGCCCGGAGTCCAACGCCGCCCGTTTCGCCCGCGGTGCCGCGCGGCTGGCCATGCCCGCCGTCCCCGAGCAGGCGTTCATCACCGCCGTCGACGCGCTCGTCGACACCGACCGGGACTGGGTGCCCACCGGCCCGGACCAGACGCTCTACATCCGGCCCTACCAGCTGGCCGTCGAGCCGTTCCTGGGCGTGCGCCCGGCCCACGAGTACCTGTTCATCGTGATCGCCAGCCCCGCCGGTGCCTACTTCCCGCGCGGCGTGCAGCCGGTCTCGGTCTACCTCTCCGAGGACTACATCCGGGCGGCGCCCGGCGGCACCGGCGACGTCAAGTGCGCCGGTAACTACGCCGCCAGCCTGCTCGCCCAGGAGCAGGCGATCGCAGCCGGTTGCGACCAGGTCGTCTGGCTCGACGCGCTGGAGAAGCGCTACGTCGAGGAGATGGGCGGGATGAACCTGTTCTTCGTCCTCGGCTCCGGCGCCGACGCCGAGCTGGTCACCCCCGAGCTCACGGGCACGCTGCTGCCGGGCATCACCCGCGCCTCGCTGATCACCGTGGCCCGCGAGCTGGGGCACACGGTCACCGAGCGGCGGATCAGCGTCGACGAGTGGCGCTCCGGGGTGGCCGACGGCTCCATCACCGAGACCTTCGCCTGCGGCACGGCCGCGGTCATCACCCCGGTCGGCGCGGTGAAGGCCCGCACCGGCGACTTCACCGTCGGCGACGGTGAGCCCGGCCCGCTGACCATGCAGCTGCGCGAGCACCTGCTCGACGTCCAGCACGGCCGGGTGGCCGACACCCACGGCTGGCTGCACCGCGTCGCGTCCGACTCCTGAGCCTGCGACCAGGGCAGCGGGGGAGAGGGGCGGCGTGCTGCGCTGGCGCGGGCTGGAGGCGACCCCACCCGACCTCGGCCGCACCGTGGTCACCATCGGCATGTACGACGGTGTCCACCGCGGGCACCAGCACCTGATCAGCACCGCCGTCGCCCGGGCGCGGGCGATGGGACGCCCGGCGCTGCTGCTCACCTTCGACCCGCACCCGTCGGAGGTCGTCCGGCCGGGGTCGCACCCGGCGATCCTGACCTCGGCCGACCGCAAGGCCGAGCTGGTCGCCGAGCTCGGCGTCGACGGGATGTGCGTGCTCCCCTTCACGCCGGAGTTCAGCCGGCTGTCCCCGGGGGAGTTCACCCACACGGTGCTGGTCGAGCACCTGTACGCGGCGCAGGTCGTCGTGGGCCGGAACTTCACCTACGGGCACAGGGCCGCCGGCACGGTCGAGACGCTGACCGCCGAGGGACGCCGGTTCGGCTTCGGCGTCGAGGGCGTCGACCTCACCAGCGTCGGCTCGGCCCCGGACCTCTCCGGGGACGGCGAGGTCACCATCTCCTCCACCTACATCCGGGCCTGCGTCGCCGCCGGGGACATGGCGTCGGCGGCGCTCGCCCTGGGCCGCCCGCACCGGGTCGACGGGGTGGTGGTGCGCGGCGACCGGCGCGGCCGGGAACTCGGCTACCCGACGGCCAATGTGGAGAGCCCAGCGCACACCGCCGTCCCGGCCGACGGTGTCTACGCCGGGCACCTCGTGCTGCGCGACCACCGCGGGGCCAGCCCCAGCAGCCACCCGGCGGCGATCTCGGTGGGCAGCAACCCGACCTTCGCCGGCGCCCGCCGCACGGTGGAGGCGTACCTGCTCGACTTCGAGGGCGACCTCTACGGGGAGCACGTCGGGGTCGAGTTCGTGGCGCGGCTGCGGCCGATGCTGGCCTTCTCCGGCGTCCCGGACCTGCTGGTGGCCATGGCCGACGACGTCGCCCGCACCCGCGCCGTCCTCGGCCTGCCGGAGGCCCGGTCGTAGCGGTCCGCCCGGGGGAAGCCGGACGGCTCCGCGGACCGCGTGTGTAATCTTGACCGTGACGTCGGGTGACCGACGTGTGTGCATGCTGCCCCCGTGACACAGACCGGGGGCCACACGTGACCTGCCCTGGAGGCAACCATGGCGCTCGAGAGCGCAACGAAGAAGCAGATCATGACCGAGTACGCGACGGTCGAGGGTGACACCGGTTCCCCTGAGGTGCAGGTCGCGATGCTGACCCGACGGATCAGCGACCTGACCGAGCACCTCAAGCTGCACAAGCACGACCACCACAGCCGGCGGGGCCTGCTCCTGCTGGTCGGCCGCCGCCGGCGGCTGCTGA
>JAOPVN010000313.1 GCA_025966175.1 Modestobacter sp.
GGCGGCCAACCAGCGGATCAACGAGGGGATCGCGCAGAAGGTCGACGCCATCGTGATCTTCCCGCTGGACGCCAACGCCGTCGGCCCCGGCGTCCAGGCCGCCAAGGACGCGGGGATCCCGGTCTTCGTCTTCCAGGACATCTCCTCGATCAACGCCACCGGAAAGGTCGCCTTCCCCGACGAGGAACGCGGCAAGACCGCTGGTGAGGCGCTGGCCGAGGCCGCCGGTGGCACCGGCACGGCGACGGTGCTGTCCGGGCTGCCCACGGACAACATCGAGAACGCCGTCAAGGGCGGTGTCGCCGGCCTGCAGAGCGGCGTGATGACCCTGGTCGGCGACCCGAACAACCAGCGGAACCTGAAGGACGACGCGCCGGGTGCCCAGGCGATCGCCCAGGCGATCTTCCAGAACAACCCGGATCTCAAGGCGCTGCTGGTCTACAACTCCGCCTCGGCCACCGGGGCGATCGCCGCGGCCCGGCAGGCCGGGCTCGAGGGCAAGGTGCTGATCGGCACGATGGCCGGGGAGGACACCAACATCACCCAGCTGCAGGACGGCACGCTGGCGGTCTCCTACGACCTGGACGGCCTGAAGTACGGCAGCGTCATGGCCAAGCTGGTGACCGGCTCGCTGACCGGGGCCACCCCCGACGGCACGGTCGTCGACGCACCCGCGGGTGCTGTCTTCACCAAGGACAACGCCGGTGACTTCGTGCCGTGGACCGAGCGGGTCCACTACGTCGACATCCCGTCCACGTTCTGAGCCGGCCGACGCCGCGCCGGGTGGTCCCGTGACTGACGTGCAGGTGACGCCGTCCCCGGAGACCGAGCTGCGGTCCACGCCGGCGCTCGTGGTCCGGGGCCTGGTCAAGAGGTACGACGCGACGCTGGCCCTCGGCGGGGTCGACGTCGAGATCCGCCGCGGTGGGGTGACCGCCGTCGTCGGGGCGAACGGCTCCGGGAAGACCACCCTGCTCAAGGTGGTGTCCGGGCTGGTGCCGGCGACCGCCGGCTCGGTGCACGGCCCGGACGGCCGGGCCGTGCACCGCCTCACCGACGCCCAGCGGGCCGGGATCGCCCTGGTGCCGCAGGAGCCGACCGTCGCCGGTCACCTGACCGTGTGGCAGAACGTGGCCCTGGGCCGGCCGTCCGCAGCCCGGGGTCCGTTCCTGGCCGACCGACGCGCCCGCCGGCTCGCCGCCGAGGCCAGCGCGGGTCTGCTGCCCTCGCACCTGCTGGACCAGCCGGCCAGCGCGCTGAACAAGTCCTCCCGGCAGCTGGTCCAGCTCGCTGCCGCGGTCGCCCGCGAACCCGCGGTGCTGCTGCTGGACGAGCCCACCGCGGTGCTCGACGAGGACGGCGTGCGCGCCCTGCACGGGCTGGTCCGACGGTTCGTCGGTGGCGGCGGCACCGTCGTGCTGGTGTCGCACCGGCTGCGCGACGTCCTCGACCTGGCCGGTTCGGTGGTGGTGCTGCGCAACGGCCTGGTCGGCCACGCAGGGCCGGTCGAGCCGGGCACCGAGCGTGAGATCGTCGCGCTGCTCTCCGCGGACGAGCGGCCCGACCGCCGGCCGCACCGCCCCGATCCGACCCACGTCGCCCTGGAGGCCACCGGCCTGCGCGGGTGGCGCGGCCTGCAGGTCGACTCGCTGGTGGTCCACCGCGGCGAGATCGTCGGGATCGCCGGGCAGAGCGGCAGCGGGCGGTCCCGGCTGGCCGCCGTGCTCGCCGGCGCGCACCCGGTCAGCGGGCAGATCCAGGTCGACGGCCGGACCGTGCCCACCGGCAGCATCGCGGCGGCCCAGGCGGCCGGCATCGCCTACATCCCCGAGGACCGTCAGGCGACGGCGATCATGGCCAACCAGTCGGCCGCGGCGAACCTGCTGGTCGGCCAGTCGGAACGCCGGCTGCGCCGCGGCCCGTTCCGGCGGCGGAAGGCCGAGCGGGCCCACGCCGAGGAGCTGATCGACCGCTTCGAGGTGCGCCCGCCCGAACCCGACCGCCCGGCCGGCCTGCTGTCGGGCGGCAACCAGCAGAAGCTGGTCGTCGCCCGGGCCCTGGCGCGCACGAGGGTGGTCGTCGTCGCCGACGAGCCGACCCAGGGCGTCGACGCCAGTGCCCGCGGCGCCATCCACGCCGCGCTGTTCGACGCCGCGGCCGACGGGGCGGGCATCGTCGCCGTCTGCAGCGAGTTCGAGGAGCTCTTCGAGATCTCCGACCGGATCGTCGTCCTCTGTGACGGGCGGATCGTGCTGGACCGCCCGCGCAGCCAGCTCACCCCCGGTGCGGTGCTCGCCGCCTCCCTGGGCTCCGCGGTGCCCGCCGACGACCCGCCGGGCACCGCGTCTCCCGACCCCACCCCCGCAGGACGCCCCCCGGAGGGCCAGCCATGACCGTCACCGCCGCACCGCCCACCCCCAGCACCACCGCGGACCGGCCCCGCCGCCTGCTGCCCGGCGGGCAGCAGGCGGTCTTCCTGGTGGTCATCGCGCTGATGCTGGCCGGCGCCCTGGTGTTCCTCCCGCAACTGCGCAGCTCCACCTACCTGATGGTGCAGCTGGCGACCTACTCCGCGGTGCTGATCATGGCGCTGGGGCAGACGTTCGTCGTCGTCCAGGTGGGCTTCGACCTCTCCACCGGAGCGGTGCAGGGGTTCGTCGGCGGGCTGGTCTTCCTGATGGTCGGCTGGGGGCTGGCCGACGGTCCGGTCATCCTGGTCGCGCTGCTCGCCGCCGGGGCGATCGGGTACTTCGTGCACGGCGTGCTGATCGCCAAGGCCAGGATGAACTTCTTCATCGTCACGCTGGCCAGCTTCACGATCCTGCCCAGCCTGCTGCGGGTGATCCTCGACGGCTCGAGCAAGCCGGTCTTCAGCCCGGCCCTGGACTGGCTGGCCAACAGCTCGACGCTGGGCATCCGCAACCCGGTCATCCTGGCCGCGATCGTCTTCGCCGTGCTCTGGGTGGTGCTCAACCGGACGGTTTTCGGCCGCAACGTCTACGCCGTGGGCAGCAACCGGGAAGCGGCCCGGTTGGCCGGCGTGCGGGTCGACCGGGTGACCATGACCTCCTATGCCATCTGTGCGGTCTGCGCGGGGATCGCCGGCCTGCTGCTGTTGGGCTCCCTGGGCGCGGCGGACCCGTCGGCCGGGCTGGGCAACGAGTTCTTCGCGCTCACCGCGGTGCTCCTCGGCGGCACTCGCTTCTCCGGCGGGCAGGGCTCGCTGGCCGGCACGCTGCTCGGGCTGCTGTTCCTGGTCGTGCTGTCGAACATCCTGCTGCTCGGCGGGATGCCGCAGTTCTGGATCGGCGCGTTGAAGGGCGTGGTGCTGCTGGCCGCGGTCGGGATCGACCGGGCACGCCGGGACACCTGACCCGTCACAGCCGGCCCACGCGGGAGCATGATCGCCACATGCTGGACCAGGCCCCGTTCGTCAGCCTCGGGCAGCTGCTCGCCCTCGGGCTCCTGCCCGGCTTCGAGGTGGTGGGCGGCGCGGCCGCGCTCGACCGGCCGTTGCGCGCCGTCCTCCCCGGCACCGCAGCGCGCCGGATCGGCGACGTGCGGGCCGGGACCGTGGTCGTGTTCGAGGGCGGCCAGCTCGACGTCACCGACGTGACCGCCGACCTGGCCCTCCGGCTCGGCCACAGCGCCGGGATCGCGGGACTGGTGCTGGAGCGCCCGGCCGGGACGGTGCCGCTGGCGACCCGGCGGCTCGCCGACAAGTTCGGCATCCCGCTGGTCCTGCTCGACCACGTCGACCCGGCCGCCGTCGTCGCCGCCCTGGACCCCTACGTCCGGGGCCCGGAGGTCGTCGGCGCGACGATGGTGAGCCAGACGGCGCTCCGGCTGGGCACCAGCGCGCAGACCCCCGACGCCCTGGTGACCGTGCTCTGCGAGACGTTGAACAGCCCGGTCGCGCTGGTCGACAGCGAGGGACGGCTGGTCGCCGGCGCCCCCGCCGCGCAGCAGGCGATGACCCGCGGCGGGCTGGTCGGCCACCTCCAGCTGCGGCAGCCCGCGGCCTCCACCCAGTCCCAGGACGACTGCGTGATCGTGCTGCAGCCAGTGCTGCTGGCCCGCGGTGGGCCGGCCAACCTGTGGCTGGTCGCCCGGCTGCCGCAGGGCGGACCGTCGCTGGTGGAGCCGGCCCGGCAGTCGCTGCGGATCGGCGCCTGGGCATTCACCTCCTACCTGGCCACCCAGTCGATGGTCGCCGAGCAGCAGAGCCGGCAGCGGGCGCTGTTGCTGACCGAGATCCTGGAGCACGCGGAGAACCCGCCGCGGCGGACGGTGGAGCGGGCGACGGCAGCCGGCTGGCGGCTGTCCGGGTGGCACACCGCCGTGCACCTGACGGTCAACCAGCCGGCGGGCCGGTCCCGGCCGGCCGACCTCAAGCTCCGGATCGAGGAGTCGCTGGCCCGGGAGGGGCTGCCGACCACCCTGGTCGACCGGCCCGAGGGCTGGGTGCTGTGGACGACGTCGGACGTGGAGCCGGAACCACCGGAGGGCATCCACCTGACCCGGAAGGTGCGGCTGGCGCTGCTGCGGGAGGAACGGGACCGGCTCCGGATGCGGCTGTGCGCAGGGGTCGGCCGTCCCTACCAGGGAACCGCCGGGCTCAAGCAGTCGATGCACGAGGCGAAGCAGGCATCGCTGCTGGCCCGGACCCAGGAACGGGCCGGTGCGGTCGAGCACATCGACGCGATGAGCCTCAAGCGGCTGCTGCTGGGCTGGTACGCCTCGGGGCCGCTCCGTGAGGTGGCCGCCGAGCTGCTGGCCCCGCTGCGCGACGCGGACCCCGGCGGTGAGCTCGTGCGCACGCTGGGCACCTACCTCGACCACGAGTCGTCGGCCACGACGACCGCCCTCGTGCTGGGCGTCCACCGCAACACGGTGCTGCACCGGCTGGACCGGATCCGCGGGCTGCTGGCCGTCGACCTCTCCCGCCCCGACGAACGGCTGGTGGCGCACCTGGCCACCCGGATGACCGGCGCCGAGCAGCCGGCCGAGTTCGACGCCCGCTGACCGCCACCGCGAGGTCCGGATGGGCAGGTCTGCCGATGGGCACGGTCGCCCGGATGGGCTGTCATGGGAGGCGCCCCAGCTGGCGGACGTCGGCCACCCGCACCTCTGCCTGGCCGCCGGCCCGACCCAGGGTGGGCCGCGCAGCCACTCCCCCGACCCACCCCCGAGGACCCGGCTCATGAGCTCTTCCGCGGAATCCCACGAGATCGCCATCGCGATCGACGGCCGGCTCGCCGCGAGTGCGACGGTCAGCCGGACGGACGACCCGGCGGTCGTCCGGTCCGCGATGCACGTCGAGTCGGGGCACCTGCCGCCGGGAGCACGTTCGGGGCTCGTCGACGCCGTCCTGGACGACCCCACGGTCCGGCGCGCCTCGCACCTGAGCGCCAGCATGCCCATCGGTGAGACCGAGATGGTGGACCGGGTCCGCGAGCGCGCCGACTCGGTCGAGCTGCGGGCGACCGGCGCGACCAAGATGGTGGAGTGCGACCTGCCCCCTGATCCGGCAGCTCCCGGGACGACGGGCTGAGTCAGCCCGGGGAGAAGGCCTGCTGTGCGCACTCGGCCGACAGCAGCGTGAACCGCCAGGCCGGCGGCGGTCGCAGGCCGTGCAGCACGACCCGGCAGGCGCCCAGGTCGGCGACGCCGGCGAATCCCTCCTCGCGCTGATGCAGCCAGAGCACGAACGTGTGCCCGTCGACGTCCATCGTGGTGCGGGACCACGTCCGGACGTCGTCCAGCCGTACGGCCACCGCGCGGCCGGTCGCGCCGGCGTGCTCGGTGCACCGGCGGGTCTCCTCGGCGGACAGCTGGTACGGGATCAGCTTCAGCAACATGCTGGTGACCGCCGTCTCGGCGATGCCGCGCAGGCTCCCGTCGACGGTCCAGTCGCCGTTCTCGCCGGGGCGGCAGCCGCGTCGGGCGATGGTGCGCACCGACCACGGCGGTGCCGCGTCGGCCGGGGTGTTCGGCCGCGGGCCGGGGCCGACGCTGACGTCCTCCCAGTAGGGCAGGGCGCTCCCGGCGACGCTCCCCCGGCCGGTGGCGAGCACGTGCAGGGACCGCGTCGGCACACCCGCCGGCACCAGCACCGGCATGTCGAGGCCGGCCAGCGAGATCGTCATCGAGAATGATCTACACCCCCGCGGCACCGGAGTCGAGACGCTGGCGTACGCCACTGACCTGCAGTTGGACACCGTCGCCGCGCCCGGGCACCTGGTCGACTGCGGAGCCCGTCCGCCGACGTCCGTCCCCGGCGACGGAGGGTCACCTCTAGCATCGACCGCGTGCCGTCCGACAACATCCGGATCGACCTGCAGGACGCTCTCGGCGCACTCCGCCCGCCGGATCGGACGGACATCGTGGTCCACCGGGCCGACGTCGCTGCCGGCGTCCGCCGCGAAGCCGCTCAGCTCGACCCGCAGGACGTGCTGATCAGCGACGTCCACGTGCCGGACCCGGGCGGGCGCGCCCCGTCGCTGCGGCTGCGGCTCTACCGGCCTGCGGGAGCGGCACCGCCGCACGCCGGCGTCCTCTGGATGCACGGCGGCGCGTTCTCCACGGGCCTCCCCGAGGCCTGCGACCGGATCGCCCGCGACATCGTGGCAGCGCTCGGCGTTGCGGTGGTGTCGCCGGACTACCGGCTGGCCCCGGAGTTCCCCTTCCCCGCCGCCTTCGAGGACTGCCTCCGCGCGCTGACGTGGATGCGCGCCGAGGACGGGCTCGGCCTCGGCCGGATCGCCGTGGCCGGCGCCAGCGCGGGCGGCACCCTCGCGGCTGCGCTGGCGCTGCACGCCCGTGACGACGGTCAGCCGCTGAGCCTCCAGCTGTTGCTGTACCCCCCACTGGACGACCGCCAGGACGGCGACTGGGATCAGCGGTACGCCCGGACGCCGATCATCACCAGCGACGACACCCGCACCATGTGGCGGCGTTACCTGCCCGCCGACGAGCCGGTGAGCCCCTACGCCGCCCCGGGGCGGGCCGCCGACCTCTCGGGACTGGCACCGGCCTACCTGTGTCTCGCCGACAACGACCCGCTCCGCGACGAGGGGCTGGAGTACGCGCGCCGGCTCATCCGGTCAGGCGTGCCGACCGAGCTGCACCACCTGCCGGGGACCTTCCACGGTTTCGACGCGATCGCCCCGGATGCGCCCACCACCCGCGCGGTGGTCGATTCCTACCTGGGCGCGCTCCGCGCGGCGCTGCTGGACGACCCGGTCGTGGCGGCCGCCCCGCAGTAGCGGGCTCTGCGGAGCGGCCGTGCGGGCTAGGCCCGGCCGGCCGGCCGGAAGGCGTTCGGCACCCACTCCAGGACGGGCTGCTCGGCGAGCGCCACGATCCACTCGGCGTGGTCGCGCCCTGCCGGGGGCTTGGGGATGGTGGCGCGGACGGTGTGCCAGCCCTGGGCCAGGCGGACGTCGACACCCTGGGCGGCCGGGGGACGGTGCTGGCTGGGGAACAGCAGCGACGGCTGACTGCCGAAGAGGTACTCGCCGTCCAACCACACCCGCAGGTGCTCGGTGCAGTTGAACATGAAGCGGCCGTCGACATCGTGGTCGAGGTCGAGGGTGTACTCGATCACCAGGATCAGGTCCTCGAAGTCGTCCCGCTTCCACCGCATCCACGTGCCGGGCAGCATGCGACGCTCGGCCCCCGCGGGCATCTCCGGAACGGGTGACCGCTCCGGGCTCAGTCCCGAGGCGTCCCGCACACCCCACGGCAGGCCGTACGGCGACGCCCAGCCCAGGGTGACCGGGATGGCGTGGTCGGCGGCGTCGAAGGGGGTGTCCTCGACGTCCGGCCAGACGTCGTGCAGCTGGTCCCGCAGCGCCACCACCTGGTCGGTGAACTCCAGGATGGACGCGGGCGCCTCGATGCCGACCACCTGCTTGTTCAGCACCAGGTCGTCACCGATCGGCTCCAGCCACCGCGCCGGGATCCCGGTCGGGTCGATGATCGCCATGAGCGCGCCGACCGATGCGGTCGAGCTGTCGGTGTCGGCGCCGCAGCCGTTGGTGATCAGGATGGCCTTCTCGAAGTCCCCCTCGGAGGCGAGCCAGCCCAGGACGACGAAACCGGTGTTGATCCTCGTGTCGGTGAAGTCGCCGTTGCCGTACTTCTCGACGATCAGCTCCCGGACGTCGTTCCAGGGTCGCCCCTCAGCGACCCACACGCGCGTGTCGTGGACGACGTGCCGGATCCGGCTGCTGATCGGGAGCAGCTCCGAGGCCCGGTCGAGCAGCTTGTCGACACCCGACTCGACGAACGCCAGCGACTGCAGCGCCGCCATGAAGACGGCGGCCCAGATGCCGTCACCCGCGTGGTCGAAGCAGGCGTCCTCGTAGGCGTACGCCGCGGCGCGCTGCGGCTCGCCCGGGGCGAGGCAGGCCCACAGCTCCGTGCGGATCACCGCCCCCTCCCCGCAGGAGAACCAGTTGTCGAAGGAGCCGGTGTGCGGCGGCTGGATGCCCTCGGCCAGGTTCCGCTTGGCGACGGCGTACTCGTTCCACGGGAACTGCAGATGCCGGTCCCACGCGGCCGCGATGACGTGCCGGTCGACACGGGGCCGGGCCATGTCGCAGAGCACCTTCGCGTAGACGACCTGCACGTCCAGGTCGTCGTTCGGCACCATCCCGGTCGGCACGGGGACGTAGTAGTCCGCGAGAACGGGTCCGTCCAGGCCCTCGAAGGACTGTCCGAGGGTGCCGCCGACCGCCTTGCCGCGCCAGCAGGCGAGCACCTTCTCGGCGTAGCGGTCGATCTGGACGGGCCCGGTGGCCTCGGTGCGCATGGTGCTCCTCACGGCTGGTGGCAGAGATCGCGACATCGGTCCGGCGCTCACCGGTCGAGCAGGCGGCGGAGCGCGCGGACGTCGGCGAGGACGTCGGCGAGCAGTTGGGGTTCGGACTCGGGCCTGCGCGGGTGGTAGACCCGCTCGACGGTGAACCAGCCGTCGTACCCGTCGGCGAGCAGCGCCGGGAGGATCCGGTCGTAGGGCAGGTCGCCGTCCCCGAGCACCACCTGCCGGAACGTGGGCCGGCCCGGGTCGTCGTCGGCCGCTGCGACGTCCTTGGTCTGGACGTCGACGATCGGCAGTCCACGGGCGATCGGCCAGCCGTCCTCCCAGGGCAGCTCGCCGGACCACCAGCCGTTGCACACGTCCCAGCACAGCGCGAGCGCCGGTGAGTCGACCGCCTCGAGGACCGCCCTCGCCTCGGCCACCTGGCCGACGTAGCTGGCGCCCTCGAGTTCCAGCATCAGCGTGACGCCGGCTCGCTCGGCCATCCGCGCGTACCGGGTCATGCGCTCGGTCAGCTCGGGCATCGCACCGCCGAGGTCGGGGCGCTCCCACCACTCCGGCAGGGCGTCCTTCCCGGCGATCCACGGCGCGAAGACCCGGACGAAGGGCGCGCCCAGGACGCCGGCGTAGCCGATCATCCGATCGAGCAGTTCGACGGCCGGCCCGTCGTCGGCGTCCAGGTACAGGTCGCGGCCGAAGGGCGAGGTGACGGCGGAGACCGCCAGCCCGTGCGCGTCCGCGATCCGCCTGATGCCGCGCACGTCGTCCAGGGACAGGTCCCGGATGCTGGTCCCGCCGACGTGGCGGACACCCAGACCGTCCAGACCGGTGTCGGCGGCCACCCGGGCCGCCCCTTCGAACTCGCTGCAGAGGTCGTCGCTGATCGCTGCCATCCGCGGTGCCAAGGAGTTCCTTCCGTTGCAGGTCAGCTGGGTCAGGCGTTGGTGGCGTAACGCTCGCGGGAGACCTCGCGAGCCAGCGGCTCCCCGCGCACCAGCCGCTCCACCTCGGCGACGACCCCCTCGCCGATCCGACGCAGTTCCAGGCCGCGGGACCCGGCGACGTGCGGGGTGAGCACCAGGTTCGGCAGATCCCAGAGCGGCGAGTCCGGGTCCGGGATCTCCGGCTCGGTCACGTCGATGACCGCGCGGATCCGGCCGGTGCGGAGCTCCGCGATCAGTGCGTCCTGGTCCACCAGCGCGCCGCGCGCGGTGTTCACGAAGACGGCGCCGTCGCGCAGGGCCGCCAGCTCCGCGGCGCCGATCATGTTCACCGTCTCGGGCAGCAGCGGCGCGTGCAGCGTCACCAGGTCCGACGTCCGGAGCAGGGTGGGGAGGTCGACCGCCTCGGCCCCGAGCCGGCGGGCGGCGTCCGCGGTCAGGAACGGGTCGTGGACGACGACCTCCAGGTCGAACGGCTGCAGCAGCTCGATGACCCGCCGTCCGATCGACGACGCGCTGACCACCCCGACCCGGCGCTGGAAGTTGCCCTGGTCGGCGAGGATCGCGTCCACGTCGACCCAGCCCCTCGTCGCCCGGTAGACCTCCTGGATCGGGAGGACGCCCTTCAGCTCGAGCAGGATCATCGCCAGCGTGTACTCGGCCACCGGCAGGGCGTTCGTCGGTGCCTGCGAGGAGATCAGCACTCCCCGGTCGTAGACGTCGACGTCGACGATCGGGCGGACGGTGCCCGCCGCGTGCACGATCGCCCGGAGCTTCGGCGCGCCGTCCAGCACGTCGCTGTCGAGCTTGGCGGTGCCCGTGCCGGTGACGATCACCTCGGCGTCGGCGAGCATCTCCCGCACGTCCGCCCGGGAGTGGTCGGTCCCCGTCGGGGCGATCCGCAGCGTCCCGCACTCCTCCAGCCGCCGCATCGACGCCGGCGTGAAGATCGACTCCCGGTGAGCGGTGGGCATCAGCAGCACGATCTCGGTCATCGCGGCGTCCCCGGGAGAGTCGTCGCGGGCTCGGGGCGGTGCACACCGCGCGGGCGGAAGCCGAGGTCGGCGCTCATCCCCAGGTAGTCGGCGAGCAACCAGGTGATCGACAGCCACATCTCGGTGCCCAGCAGGCCGGGGGTCCCGTCCCACTGGACTCCGGGTTCCAGCGCGAAGCTGAAGCCGGCCGCCGGGTTCCAGGAACGGGTGGCCCGCGCGAGCTGCCGCCGCGCCCAGTCCTCCCCTTCCTTCCGGCGGTGGTTCGTCTGCTTGCCGGCGAGCCAGAGGGGGTGGATCACGTCGAGCACGTTGCAGGCGGTGCCGCGGCGGTCGCCGAAGTAGGTGGCGTTGCCCGAGTGCGCCAGGACGCTGTCGATCGTCCGCTCCGGGTACGGCAGCGGGACGGCGAACTGCGCGAACGTGCCGCGGGTGAGCCGGTAGAAGCCGTTGACCGGTTCCAGCCAGCCGGCGGACGGGTCGGGCGAGCCCCAGAGTCCCGTACCGGGATCGCATCGGGTGGTCAGCCAGCCGAGCAGGGTCTCGATCTCGGTGTCCCGCGAGAAGCGCGTGCGGTTCCACAGCATCGCCGTCCCGAGCGCGTCCACCCACGCCCCGGCACGCCAGCCCTCGGTCGCCCACGGCTGGGCCTCCAGCGCCTCCCGGACCTGCGGGGAGGAGAGCCGGTCGACGACGGAGACCGGGTGCTCGAACCCGGTGCCCAGGAGCTGCAGGGCGTAGCCGACGCTCAGGATGTGGTAGTTCACGCCGGCGTGCCCGTCCGGCGACTCCGCGGCGTTCGACTCGTCCCAGTCCGGCACGAGGCCGGTGCCGGGGTCCTGCCGGCGACGCAGCTCGTCGGTGCACCGCTGCGCGTCCACCGGCATGGCGGACCAGAGATCGAACATCTCCGTCAGCTCGACCGCGTCGCACCACGCCCGGACGGTCGGCTGCGCACCGGGCCGGTCCGTGAAGCTCTCCTCCGGCTCCGACCAGCCACGCGCCAGGATCTGTCCCAGCTCCTCGTGTGCGGTGTCGGCCAGCCGGCGGAGCTGGCCCGACGTGGACTCGGCCGGGCCGGTCCGCCGGTCGCGCAGCGGTCGAGCCGGGTTTCCGGCCACGACGCTCCAGGCAGCGACGTCCTTGGTCACCACCGAGCCTGCCGCGATGATGCTGTGACTCCCGACGGTGACGCCGTCCAGGATGACCACGTGTGAGCCGATCCAGACGTCGTCGCCGATGGTGATCCCCCGCATGGTCAACGGCTGCTCGAAGATCGGCTGGTCGATCGACATCGAGTGGTTGAACCCGAGGATCGACGTGTGCGCCCCGATGCGGACCCCGTCGCCGATGCGGATCAGCCCGCGGACCTCGGTGAACGGGTTGAGCGTGCAGTCCGCCCCGACCTCGACGTCCCCCCAGAGGTACGAGTGGGCGCTCACGTAGGTGCGCTCACCGAGGACCAGTCGCTCCGGGTAGACCACGGCCAGCGGGGACACGAAGACGGTGGCCTGCAACTCGATGGCACCGCGGCCGGCGAGCTCGGCCTGCCAGTCCAGCTGCTGCTGCCGCTCCGCGGCCGTGGCGTGCTCCCAGAACGGGGACACCCCCATGTCGTAGCGGGTGAAGGCAGGCGCCTTCGCCTCGTCCGGCGCGACCATCAGTTCTCCTTCTTCCGGTACCCCGCCCTCGCGGGGCGCCGTTCTTGCATGCGTTCGGGTTCAGGCGCGCGGCCCCTCACTTCAGGCCGGTCGTGGCAATTCCCTTCACGAGGTACTTCTGCCCGAACAGGAAGACGAGGAAGACCGGGAAGAGGGACACGATGGACATGGCGAACATCCCCCCGAAGTTCGACGACCCCGAGGCGTCGATGAACGACCTCAGCGCCACCGGAACGGTCTGCACGTCTGCATCGGTGAGGAAGATCAGGGCGCTGAAGAAGTCGTTCCACGTCCAGATGAACGTGAAGATCGCCGTGGCGGCCAGGGCCGGCGTCATGAGCGGCAGGATGATCTTGAGGAAGATGCGCGGATGACCCGCGCCGTCGACCCGGGCCGCTTCGTCCAGTTCGCGCGGGATGCCCCGGATGAACTGCACCATCAGGAAGACGAAGAACGAGTCGGTTGCCAGGAACTTCGGCAACAGCAGCGGCACGAACGTGTTGATCAGGTCCAGCCGCGAGAAGAAGATGTACTGCGGCACGATGATCACGTGGATCGGGATCATGATGGTCAGCAGCATCGCCCCGAACATCCACTTCTTGCCCCGGAACTCCAGGCGGGCGAAGGCGTACGCCGCCAGGGAACAGGAGAAGAGGTTCCCGATGATCGCCCCGATCACCAGGATCGCGGAGTTCATGAGATAGGACTGGAATGGCCGCGCGAGCGCGTTCCAGCCGCTCGTGTAGTTCTCGAAGTCCAGGTGCGTGATGAACAGCCCGGAGTGCCGGAAGATCTCGTCCGCCGGCCGGAACGAGCTGACCACCAGCCACAGCAGCGGATAGATCATCAGGAACGCGCCGAGGAGCATGACCGTGTGACGGACGACCGAGCTCACGGGGATGCGCCGGCGCCTGCTCCGGGTCCGCACTGGTTCAGCGGGGCCGACGCCTCCCTCGACAGGCGAACGGACGTCAGTGTCAGTCGTCATAGAAGACCCACCATTTGGATGCGAGGAAGTTCAGGGCCGTGAAGGC
Organism: Modestobacter sp.; assembly: GCA_025966175.1. Classification (GTDB taxonomy): domain Bacteria; phylum Actinomycetota; class Actinomycetes; order Mycobacteriales; family Geodermatophilaceae; genus Modestobacter. The sequence goes on from JAOPVN010000313.1 coordinate 13,456, forward strand.
GCCGATGATGAGGACCAGGGCCCAGGCCATCGCGGACGCATATCCCATCTGCAGTTCCGCGAAGCCCTTTTGGTAGAGGTACATCGTGTAGAACATCGTCGAGTCGGCCGGTCCGCCGGTACCGCCGGAGACGATGAAGGCCTGGGTGAACGACTGGAAGCTGCCGATGAGCTGCAGCACCAGGTTGAAGAAGATGATCGGGCTCAGCAGTGGCAGCGTGATGTGGAAGAACCGCTGGAAACGGTTGGTCCCGTCCATCTGGGCTGCCTCGTAGTACATGGTGGGGATCTGGCGGAGGCCGGCCAGGAAGATCAGCATCGGCGCACCGAACGTCCACACGTGCAGCAGGATGATCGTGCCGAGCGCGGTGCTGGGGTCGGACACCCAGCCCCGGCCCTCGATGCCGATCATCTGCAGCAGCTGGTTGACGATCCCGTCGGTACCGAACACCTGGCGCCAGAGGATCGCGACCGCGACGGACGAGCCCAGCAGGGACGGCAGGTAGAAGATCGACCGGTAGAAGGCCAGGCCCCGCATGCCGCGGTCGAGGAGCATGGCCACGGCCAGCGCGAAGACCAGCTGGAGCGGGACCGAGACGATCACGTAGGTGAACGTCACCCGCAGCGAGTTCCACAGCCGATCGTCGTGGAGCATCCGCTGGAAGTTCCCCAGCCCGATCCACGACGGCGACTGGATGAGGTTGTACTTGGTGAAGGACAGGTAGAGCGAGGTCGCCATCGGGACGACCGCGAGCCCCACGAACCCGAGGATCCACGGGAGCAGGAAGACGTACGCGGCCTTGCTCTCGCGCCTCGCGGTGGGCTTGGCGCCCCCGCCCTGGACCGAGCTCTTCAGCTCACTGATCGCCGTCACGAGCTTCTCCGGCTGGATGAGGCGGCCGTGGTCACCGATGACCTCCATGGAGTGGTGCGCTGCGCGTCTGCCGTCGGCGGGATGCCGCCGAGCGGCCGCAGACAGGGTGCGGATGCCGCTTTCCCGAGGACGCTAGCCCGCGCGACTGAAGTGTGTCAACGGTCACGGATACCGCTTTCCAGGGACGGGTTTGCGCTCTACCATGACGCAGCGAAGCGACACCGCCGGCGTGACACCGGCTCGCCTCGGTTCCACCAGACGGCTTCGCGATCGACCACCGACGCGCCGCCCTTCAATGCAGAGGGAGATCAGACGTGGCTCAGTTCAGAGGGACAGGAAGGATCACCGCCGCGGTCGCGGCGGCGCTCCTGCTCAGCGCCTGCGGCAGCGGCGGCAGCGGCGGCGGCGACACGGGAAGCGGTTCGCAGCTCAGCGACGGGCCGGTCACCCTGCGGATGGTCTGGTGGGGCAACGACGTGCGCGCCCAGGCCACCCAGGCGGCCATCGCCGCCTTCCAGAAGGAGCACTCGAACATCACGGTCGAGACCGAGTCGCTGCCCTTCGACGGGTACCACGACAAGCTCTCCACCCAGATCGCCGCGAACGACGCGCCCGACGTCATCCAGCTGCAGGGTGAGTTCATGGCCCAGTACGGGACGCAGGGAGCGCTGCTCGAGCTGACCGACGTGGACACGTCGAAGCTGGACGAGGGAACGACCAAGAACGGGAACATCGACGGCCAGCAGGTCGCCGTGCCCACCGGCCTGTCCACCCTCGCGATCGTGGCGAACCCGGCGCTCTTCGCCCAGGCCGGCGTGCCGATGCCGGATGACAAGACCTGGACGTGGGACGACTTCGCCGACATCACCAAGCAGATCTCGGACAAGTCGCCCGACGGGATCTACGGCACGAAGTCGCTGGGCTGGGACATCACCGAGGCGGCGACCTGGGTCGCGCAGCAGGGCGATGAGCTGTTCACCAAGGACGGCGGGCTCGGCGCGACCACCGACGACTTCGCCAGCCTCTTCGAGACGGCCAAGAAGCTCGTCGACGAAGGCGGTTCGCCCAGCGCATCCGAGTCGAGCGAGCAGCTGACCCTCTCCCCGGAGCAGTCCGGCGTCGCCACCGGGCGTTACGCGATGCAGCTGGACGGCGTGAGCAACTTCCCGGCGCTGGAGAAGGCCCTGGGCGGGGAGCTGAAGCTGCTGCGTCTCCCGTCCCAGACGGGCAAGCAGGGTGGCGCCAACATGAGCTTCGTGGCGTCCCAGTACTGGGGAGCGTCCTCGCGCACCGAGCACCCGGCCGAGGCCCAGCTGCTGATCGACTACCTGGCCAACTCCAGCGAGGCCGGCACGATCCTCGGCGTGAGCCGCAGCACCCCGGCCAACAGCGACATCCGGGAGGCGATCCTGCCGCAGCTCACCGGCGCCGACCAGGCGGTGGTCGACTTCATGAACGAGGTCAGCGACGAGGTCGTGCCGACCCGGCTCGCCCCTCCGGGTGCGGCCGCGTTCACGAAGAACTTCCAGCGCTACGCGTCGGAGGTCCTCTTCGGCCGGCAGACGCCGAAGGAAGCGGCGGACGGCCTGGTGCAGGAGACGAAGAGCGCACTGGGCAACTGAGCCCGGGTCTCTGACCACGCCCGAGAGGGGGTTCGTCCCGGTGCGGGCGAACTCCCTCTCGGGCAGTCCATACCGCGCGAAGCAACGGCCCCGGCGCAGGTCAGCACCGTGTCACCGACCGGTGCGGCATGCTCACCTCGAGGGGTGCGGGGCTTGACCGTCGCACCAGACGCTCGGAGAATCGCCAGGAATGCGCATTCCCTCATCGTCCGCGCACACGGCACGGGGAGCACCAGTGGTCGACCAGGCCGTGCCATCAGCCACTCTGATGGACGTCGCACGACTTGCCGGCGTGTCGCTGGCGACCGCCTCGCGATCGCTGAACGGCAGCACCCGCCAGGTCGGTGAGGACCTGCGCCGCCGGGTGGTCCTCGCCGCGGTAGAGCTGAATTACACGGCGAACGCGCAGGCCCAGGCGATGGCACGCGGTCGCACCGACGTGGTCGGACTGCTGGTCCACGACATCGCGGACCCCTACTTCTCCTCCATCGCGGCCGGCGTCATGCGGGCCGCGGAGGACCACGGCCTGTTGGTGACGATGGCCAGCACGCTGCGGCGCCCGGAGAGCGAACTGGACTACGTCGCCGCACTGCGTGGCCAGCGGGCACGCGCGGTGGTGCTGGCCGGCAGCCGCGTCGACGACCCGGAGATGCTCCGTCGGCTGGGCAGCGAGCTCGCCTCCTTCGAGGCGACCGGCGGTCGTGCGGTCATGATCAGCCAGAAGAAGCTGCCGGTCGACACGGTCCTGCTCGAGAACCGGGCCGGCGCGAAGGCGCTGGCGGAGTCGCTGGTCGGCCTCGGGCACCGGCGCTTCGCCGTCCTGTCCGGGCCGCGGGACCTGCTGACCTCCCGGGACCGGCTCGCCGGCTTCCAGTCGGGGCTGGCCGCGGCCGGCGGGGAGCTGGACCCGCGCAACGTGCTGCAGGACAGCTTCACGCGCGACGGCGGGCTCTCGGCCATGACCCGGCTGCTCGATCAGGGCACCGACGCCACCTGCGTGTTCGCGGCCAACGACGTGATGGCGGTCGGGGCGATGGCCGCCCTGCGCCAGCAGGGGATCGGCCTGCCGGGCCGGATCGCGGTGGCCGGGTTCGACGACATCCTGACCCTCCGCGACATCACGCCCGGACTCACCACGGTCCGGCTGCCGCTGGAGGAGGTCGGCGCCGCAGCCATCGACCTGGTGCTGCAGCCGCGCGGCGACCGACCCCGGGTGCGCCGGGTCAAGGGCCAGGTCGTGCTGCGGGACAGCACTCCCCCGCTGACCTGAGGCACGCCCACCACGGACGGCGGCGTCCGTCGTCGGCTCACCGGAGACCCTCCCGGCGGATCGCTCCCCCGGTCCGGCGGCCTGCGCGCGCCCACCGGACCGGTCGCGCTGCGGCGGGCGGTGCACGCCGACCTCGGCGCCTCGCGTCGGTAAGTGTTTTCCAAACCCTGCACCACGCTCTTGTCAGCTGCATCACTCCCTACCTAGGGTGGGGCGGCAAACGCTTTCCAAGGAGGAACGGGTCGATGGCACAGCAGTCGCTGGGTGTGGTCATGAACGGGGTCACGGGTCGGATGGGATACCGGCAGCACCTCGTGCGCTCGGTGCTCGCGATCCAGGAGCAGGGAGGGGTCGAGCTCTCCGACGGCACGCGCGTGCAGCTCGAGCCGCTGCTGGTCGGGCGCAACGAGAACAAGCTCCGCGAGATCGCCGAGCGGCACGGCCTCACCCGCTGGACCACCGATCTGGACGCGGCGCTCTCCGACAGCAACTACCCGCTGTACTTCGACGCCCAGCTGACGAGCGTCCGCGAGGAGTCCATCGTCGCGGCCATCGACGCCGGCAAGGACATCTACACCGAGAAGCCGGTCGCCACGGGTGTCGCCGGGGCCCTCGACCTGGCGCGCCGGGCGAAGCGGGCGGGGGTGAAGAACGGCGTCGTCCACGACAAGCTCTACCTGCCGGGGCTGCTCAAGCTCAAGCGGCTCGTCGACGGCGGCTTCTTCGGCCGGGTCCTCTCGGTGCGCGGCGAGTTCGGCTACTGGGTCTTCGAGGGCGACTGGCAGCAGGCGCAGCGGCCGAGCTGGAACTACCGGGCCCAGGACGGCGGCGGGATCGTCGTCGACATGTTCTGTCACTGGGACTACGTGCTGCACAACCTCTTCGGCCGGGTACAGGCCGTGACCGCCAAGGCGGTCACCCACATCCCGGAGCGCTGGGACGAGCAGAACCGCGGGTACGAGGCGACCGCGGACGATGCCGCCTACGCGATCTTCGAGCTCGAGGGCGGCGTCATCGCCCAGCTGAACTCCTCCTGGGCCGTCCGCGTGCACCGCGACGAGCTCGTCGAGTTCCAGGTCGACGGCACGCACGGCAGCGCCGTCGCGGGGCTGCAGCGCTGCGTCGTCCAGTCGCGCGCCACGACCCCGAAGCCGGTCTGGAACCCCGACCTGCCCGAGACCAACCGGTACCGGGAGCAGTGGCAGGAGGTGCCGGACAACGCCGTCATGGACAACGGCTTCAAGGCGCAGTGGGAGCAGTTCATCCGGCACGTCGTCGAGGACGCCCCGCACACCTACGACTTCCTGGCCGGAGCACGGGGGGTGCAGCTCGCGGAGGCGGGCCTGGAGTCCTCGGCCAAGGCCTGCCGGGTGGAGTTGCCGGAGCTCTCGCTGTGACCGTCGACGTCCGGCTGCCGGCGCTCGACGGAACGGTCGAGGCGTTCCGGTTCCGCGAGCCCACGCAGTGGAGCCGGCCCACCGGGCCGGTCCGCAGCCGGGTCGCCTTCGCCGCCGCGCACGTCGTCGCCGATCCGTTGCAGGACAACAGCCCGGGCGCGCCGGCCGGGGTCGACTGGGACAGCACCCTCGCCTTCCGCCGGCACCTGTGGAGCTACGGGCTGGGGCTGGCCGAGGCCATGGACACCGCTCAGCGCGGGATGGGTCTGGACTGGGCCGCCACCCAGGAGCTGATCCGCCGCAGCGCGGCGGAGGCGCGGGCGGTCGGCGGTCGCATCGCCGCCGGTGCGGGGACCGATCACCTGCCGGCGGACGCGCTGTCGCTGGACGACGTGGCCGCGGGCTACGAGGAGCAGCTGGCCGTTGTCGAGCAGGCCGGGGCCCAGGTCATCCTGATGGCCAGCCGCCAGCTCGCCCGCCTCGCGCGCACCCCCGAGGACTACCGGAAGGTGTACGACCGGCTCCTCGGCCAGGTCAGCCAGCCCGTCGTCCTGCACTGGCTCGGCCCGATGTTCGACCCCGCACTGGAGGGCTACTGGGGCTCGGCGGACGTCGACGGCGCCACCGAGGCGTTCCTGGGCCTGGTCACCGACCACGCGGCGAAGGTGGACGGCGTCAAGGTGTCCCTGCTGGACGCCGAGCACGAGAAGCGGCTCCGCAGCCGGCTCCCGGCCGGCGTGCGGCTGTACACCGGCGACGACTTCAACTACCCCGAGCTGATCCGCGGCGACGGCGAGCACCACAGCGACGCGCTCCTCGGGATCTTCGCGGCGATCGCCCCCGCAGCCTCGACCGCGCTCCAGGCGCTCGACGTAGGCGACGCCGCCGCCTACGACGCGGCGTTCGACCCGACGCTGCCGCTGGCCCGGCACGTGTTCGGTGCCCCGACGTACTACTACAAGACCGGCATCGCCTTCCTGTCGTGGCTCTCGGGCTTCCAGCCGGGGTTCTCGATGGTCGGCGGGTTGCAGAGCGCCCGCAGCGTCGTGCACCTCGCGCACACGGTGCGGCTGGCCGACCAGGCCGGTCTGCTGCCGGACCCCGACCTGGCCGCCCGCCGGGTCAGGAGCTTCCTCGAGACCTCCGGAGTGCCGCAGTGACGATCGACCCCCGGCTGTCGAGCCTCTCGCTGAACCAGAAGACCACCAACTCCTGGTCCCTCGAGGAGGCGGTGGCGGGGGCCGAGCGGGCGGGCCTGTCGTGGATCGGCCTGTGGCGGGAACCGGTGCAGCAGATCGGCGTCGACAAGGCGGCCCGGCTGGTGTCCGACGCCGGCCTGCAGGTCTCCTCGCTGTGCCGGGGCGGGTTCATCACCGCCGAGGAGGGCCCTGCGCGGCGGGCGTCCATCGCCGACAACGTCCGGGCGATCGAGGAGTCGGCGACCCTGGGCACGACCTGCCTGGTGATGGTCGTCGGCGGCCTGCCCGAGGGTTCGCGGGATCTCGCCGGTGCCCGCGAGCGGGTCGCCGAGGGGATCGCGGAACTGGCGCCGCACGCCGCGGCGCACGGCGTCCGCCTGGCGCTGGAGCCGATGAACCCGATCTACTGCGCCGACCGCGGCGTCCTGTCGACGCTGGGTCAGGCGCTGGACCTCGCGGAGCTGTTCCCGACCGAGCAGGTCGGTGTCGTCGTCGACACCTTCCACGTCTGGTGGGACCCGGCGGTCCTGCCCCAGATCGAGCGCGCCGCGGGTCGGATCGCCAGCTTCCAGGTCTGCGACTGGATCACGCCGCTGCCGGCCGATGCGTTGTTGTCGCGCGGGATGATGGGCGACGGGCACATCGACTTCCCGGTCCTGCGACGGGCCGTCGAGGCCGCCGGGTACGACGGCCCCACCGAGGTGGAGATCTTCAACGCCGACGTGTGGGCGAGCGACCCGGAGGCCGTGGTCTCGCTGATGTCGGAGCGCTACCTCAGCTGCGTCCTGGACAGCTGATGCGCGTCGTCCTGGCGCCGGACTCGTTCAAGGGCAGCGTCTCCGCGGTGGAGGTCGTCGCCGCGCTGTCGCGCGGGTGGGCGCTCGAGCGGCCGGAGGACGAGCTGATCCCGGTGCCGCTGGCGGACGGCGGCGAGGGCACCCTCGACGTGCTGGCCTCGTCCGACCCGGGCGCGACCTGGCAGACCGTGCGGGTCACCGGACCGGACGGCGCGCCCGTCGACGCCCGCTGGCTGCTGCTCTCCGACGGCACGGCCGGCGTCGAGCTGGCCCGCTCGTCCGGACTGCCGCTCATGGGCACGCTGGACGCCGTGCACGCCACCACGGCCGGCTTGGGGGAACAGCTGCTCGCCGCGGTGCGGCACCCGCGCACCCGTCGGGTGCTGGTGGCCCTGGGTGGATCGGCCACGACCGACGGTGGGGCCGGGGCGCTGCAGGCCCTGGGCGCCCGGCTGGTCGACGTTTCGGGCAGCGAGGTCGGCCCCGGCGGGGCTGCGCTCCGGGAGCTCCGCCAGCTCGACCGGTCCGGGCTCGTCGAGCCACCCGCCGGCGGGGTGCGCTGCCTCGTGGACGTCACCGCGCCACTGCTCGGGCCGGTCGGCGCGGCGGCGCAGTTCGGACCGCAGAAGGGGGCGTCGTCCGACGACGTCGCCGTGCTGGAGGCCGCCCTGCGGCGCTATGCCGAGGTGGTCGGCGGCGCCCCCGACCAGCCCGGTGCGGGCGCAGCCGGCGGCACGGCCTTCGGTCTGGCGACCGTGTGGGGCGCCCGGCTGGTCCCCGGTGCTCCGGAGGTCGCCCAGGCCGCCGGTCTCCCCCGCCTCCTGGGCGACGCCGATCTCGTGGTCACCGGAGAGGGGCGCTTCGACGCGCAGTCCTTCGGCGGGAAGGTCGTCGGGCACGTGCTCGAGCAGGCCTCCGCCCTGGGCACGCCCCAGATGATCGTCGCGGGATCGGTGGCGGTCGCACCACCGTCGACCGTCGTGGCCAGCGCGGACCTCACCGGGCTCGCCGGCGGTCTCGACGCTGCGCTCGCCGACCCCCATCGCTGGCTGGTGGAGGCGGGCTCCCGGCTCGCCACCCAGGCCACGTCACACATCTCCATCAACTCGGGGGCGCTGGCCACTCAGCGTTCCCACCCGTGAGAGGACACCACCATGGCCACAGTGACCTTTGAGAAGGCGACCCGCGTCTACGCCGGGTCCGACGTCCCGGCCGTCGATTCGCTCGGCCTCGAGGTGGCGGACGGCGAGTTCCTCGTCCTCGTAGGTCCCTCGGGATGCGGCAAGTCGACGTCCCTGCGGATGCTGGCGGGCCTGGAGGAGGTCGACGGCGGTCGCATCCTCATCGGTGACCGCGACGTCACCAACCTGGCCCCGAAGGACCGGGACATCGCGATGGTCTTCCAGAACTACGCGCTGTACCCGCACATGACGGTGGCCGAGAACATGGGCTTCGCGCTGAAGATCGCGGGTCAGAAGAAGGACGAGATCCGCCGCCGGGTCGTCGAGGCGGCCAAGGTCCTGGACCTCGAGCCGTACCTCGACCGCAAGCCCAAGGCGCTCTCCGGTGGCCAGCGCCAGCGCGTCGCGATGGGGCGCGCGATCGTCCGCCAGCCCCAGGTCTTCCTGATGGACGAGCCGCTGTCCAACCTCGACGCCAAGCTGCGAGTCCAGACCCGCACCGAGATCGCGCGGCTGCAGCGGCGGCTCGGGGTCACCACCGTCTACGTGACCCACGACCAGGTCGAGGCCATGACGATGGGCGACCGGGTGGCCGTGCTGAAGGACGGCGTGCTCCAGCAGGTGGCCCCGCCCCGGGAGCTCTACGACCGCCCCGCGAACGTCTTCGTCGCCGGGTTCATCGGGTCGCCCGCGATGAACCTGATCGAGTTGCCGGTGGTCGACGGCGGGGTCCGCTTCGGCGACGTCACGTACCCGGTGGCACGCGAGGTCCTCGACCGGTCGGCGGCCAGCACGGTCACCGTCGGTGTGCGCCCGGAGGACCTCGAGCCCAACCCCGACGGTCTGCCGGTCGAGGTGGACGTGGTCGAGGAGCTCGGCGCCGACGCCTACGTCTACGGCCGCACGACGGTCGGCGGCGAGGAGCACCCGATCATCGCGCGGGCGGACGGCCGGACGCCGCCCAGCAAGGGCTCGGTGGTGCACCTGCAGCCCAAGCGTGGACACGTCCACCTCTTCTCGACGCAGGACGGGCGCCGGCTGAGCGACTGACGGACGCGCTCGCGAACCCCAAGCCCGCGGGGTCCCGGGTGAGCAGGCCCCGGGACCCCGCGACAGCCCGTCCGGTGGTCAGCGCTGCTGCGGGTAGCCGTACTCCTCGTCGGTGACGAGGTCGCCCCACTCGGCCTCGTCGCCCTCCCAGATCGCGGTGTGGACCATGAACTGG
>JAOPVN010000436.1 GCA_025966175.1 Modestobacter sp.
GGGCGAGGACGGCGACGTCGGCCACCGCCGCGCCGCTGGGTCGCACGGCCTCGGCCACCTGCTCCTTCAGCCGGGCCGAGCCGGTGTTCAGGTCGGCATAACAGGCCCGGGCCGGCAGCCCGGCCGCCGCCTCCGCCGCGGCGGGGACGGCAGCCCGGGCCCCGGTGAGGGAGAGGACGAGATCGGCGCCGGCGACGGCCTCGGCGGCCGCCCCGGCTCGTCGCACGCCGTCCGGGGTGGCTGCGGCCGCCGGGTCGTACCCGGTGACCACCCATCCGGCGGCGACGAGGTCGGCGGCGTAGTGCCGCCCCGCCTCGCCCAGCCCGAGCACCGCGACACGCATCGGTCTCCTCCTCCGGTCCGGTCCGCCCGGATCAGGGCGAGACCTCCTCCAGCGCACGGTTGCGGGTGCGCGGCGTGAACTGCGCGAGCACCGCGGCGACGATCTGGAAGCTGGAGATCAGCAGCAGCGCCGTCAGCGCGCTCAGGTGCGGCACCAGCGGCGCGATCACCAGCACACCGACCATGCCGCCGGTGACCCCCAGCCCGTCGACCAGCCCGAAGCCGGCCGAGCGGATCCGGGTCGGGAAGCTCTCCGCGGACAGCGCGAAGGTGGGCGGGACCCAGACGTTGAAGCCGAAGAAGACGATGAACGACCCGACGAAGGCCCACCCGATGGAGTCGCCCAGGGTGGCGATGATGATCGCGCCGAGGACGGTGAGGGCCGCACCGATGGGCAGCCAGAAACGCCGCTCGATCGACTCGGAGAACTTCGCCGAGAACAGGCCCTGGGCGAAGAAGCCGATTCCGCCGACCGCGGAGATCATCCCGGCCACCGGCGGGGTGAAGTGCAGCCCGGTCAGCACGGTCGTCGACCCGGTCGAGTAGGAGAAGACCGTCGCGTACCCGGTGAACCACATGACGACCAGCAGCAGCGTGCGGTTGCGGTACCGGGCCACCGAGAACAGTTCCCGGTACGCGGCCGCGGTGGGCTTCTCGTGCTCGGGCAGGTCCACGTGGGCGACCGGCTCGGCCAGCGGCCCGCGGCGCCGGCCCCGCTCCTCCAGCGCGGCGACGACCTGCTCCGCACGCTCGATCCGGCCGTGCTCGATCAGCCAGCGGGGCGACTCCGGCAGCCGGGAGACCGCAGCGAGGGCGAGCACGCCGGCGATCACCGCGAGCCAGTAGATCCAGCGCCAGCCGGCGGCGAAGTCCGGGCCGGCCAGCGCGATCGGCAGGCCGTTGGGGAAGTCGGCGGCCTCGGTGGTGAACAGCAGGCCCAGCCCGATGCCGAACATCGCGCCCAGGGTGCACAGCACGAAGGTGATCGCGGTGTAGCGGGCGCGGGCGGCGGCGGGCGCGATCTCGCCGATGTAGGTGTTGCCGACGGCCAGCATGCCGCCCAGCACGACGCCGGTGATGGCGCGGCCGAGCACGAACACCGGGTACGTGGTGGCCAGTGCGGTGACCAGCGACCCGACGACGGCGAAGGCCAGGACGGTCGCGATCAGCGGGCGCCGGCCGATGCGGTCGGAGATCGGCGCGAGCACCAGGCAGCCGACCATGTAGCCGACGAGGAAGAGCACGACCGGCAGCCGCTCGGCCGACGCCGCGTTCGCCGGGGTGCACCCCTCCTTGACCTGCATGCACGTCTGGATGAACGACACGTTGATGTTGAAGTTGCAGTAGAAGGCCACGAACATGCCCAGCCCGATGATGCCGGTCGCCGCGTAGGCCACCGCGCTGCGCGGGAGCCGGTCCAGCCGGGCGACGAGGGCCGGGCCGGTGCTCGTGCCGGCGGGCGGCGCAGCGCCCCCGCCGGGTCGTTCCTGGGTGCTCGACATGGATGAAGCTCCCTTGCTCCAGGGGTGCCCGGCGGAGTCATCCCCCCGGGTTGCGCCGGACAACGACCCGGCGACGGGGAGGGACCGTACGCACGGGATCCGCGTGACGACGAGCACTTCTTCCGACCAGCAGAATCTCCGGTCACATTGTTGACAATCCTGTCGGCATTCCTCGACGGTGGTGGACGAGCGACCCAGCCCACGACCAGGAGGCGTCATGACCCAGGGCCCACGAGAGGGCGACGCCGGCCGGCGCGCGGCACTCGACGCCCTGCGCGGCGCGATCCTCGCCGGCGACGTCTCCCCCGGCCAGCGGCTGGTCGAGGCCGAGCTCGCCGAGACCTTCCACGTCACGCGGGCCAGCGTCCGGGCCGCGCTCATCGACCTGACCGCCGAGGGGCTCGTCGAGCGGATCCCCAACCGCGGCGCCCGGGTGCGGGTGGTCAGCATCGAGGAGGCGGTGGCGATCACCGAGTGCCGGATGGTGCTCGAGGGCCTCTGCGCCGCCAAGGCCGCGGAGAAGGCCACCGACGACGACCTGGCCGCCCTCGACGAGCTGGGCACCCAGATGCGCGCCGCCGTGGCCGACGGCGAGCCGATGAAGTACTCCACGCTCAACCGCGAGCTGCACCGGATGATCCGCGACATCGCCGATCAGCCGGCCGCGGCCGAGCTGCTCCAGCGGCTGCACGGCCAGATCGTCCGGCACCAGTTCCGCCTCGCCCTGCGCAGCGGCCGTCCCCAGGTCTCCCTCGGGGAGCACCTGTCGATCATCGAGGCCGTGCGCCGGCGCGACCCCCAGGCGGCCGAGACCGCTGCCCGGGCCCACCTGCAGAGCGTCATCGCCGCCCTGCGGACGAGCACCGACTGATCCCCCGACGCGCGCCCTCGCCGGGCGTGCGCCGTACGACGACGGACGACCACTGCTCGACGACGAGGAGACCACCTGTGTCCACACCCGCCCAGAACCCCCTGCTGGTCATCAGCGCGCACGCCGGTGACTTCGTCTGGCGGGCCAGTGGTGCCATCGCGCTGGCCACCGCCCGCGGGGACCGCGCCACCGTGCTGTGCCTGACCTACGGCGAGCGCGGCGAGTCCGCCCGCGCCTGGCGGGAGGGCAAGCAGCTGGCCGAGATCAAGGCCCAACGCCAGGCGGAGGCCGAGGCCGCCGCGGCCGTCCTGGGTGCGGAGATCCGCTTCCTGGACGCCGGCGACTACCCGCTGCTGGAGACCCCCGAGCTGGTCGACCGGATCGTGCAGGTCTACCGCGAGGTCGAGCCGGCCGTCGTGCTGACCCACCCGCTGACCGATCCCTACAACGGCGACCACCCGGCGGCCGCCCGGATGGCCCTGCAGGCGCGGATCCTCGCCCAGGCCATCGGCTACCCGGCGCCCGGCGAGCCGCTCGGTGCCCCGCCGGTCTTCTTCTTCGAGCCGCACCAGCCCGAGCAGAGCGGCTTCACCCCCGACGTCCTGCTGGACATCACCCCGGTCTTCGAGACCAAGCGCAAGGCGATGGAGTGCCTGCCCGCCCAGCAGCACATGTGGGACTACTACACCGACCTGGCCAAGCGCCGCGGCGTGCAGCTCAAGCGGAACGCCGGCCCGAACCTGGGCCTGCCGGTCGCCACCATGGGCGAGGCCTACATGCGGCTGTACCCGCAGGTGACGGACACGCTCGCATGAGGACCGTCGTCGTCACCGATCCCCCGCGGGCCGACGTCGGCGACGCGGGCACTCTCGGCGGGTACGGCGTCGCCACCGTGCACGAGGCGCTGGGCCGGGTCGGCTACCTGGGCCCGGAGTTCCGGCCGGCGTGGCCGGGTGCGCGGATCGGCGGCACCGCCGTCACCGCGCTGTGCTGGCCCGGGGACAACCTGATGATCCACGTCGCGGTCGAGCAGTGCCGACCCGGCGACGTGCTGGTGGTGGCCACCAACTCCCCCTCCACCGACGGCCTGTTCGGCGAGCTCTTCGCCACCGCCCTGGCCCACCGCGGCGTGCGCGGCGTGGTGCTGGGCAGCGGCGTGCGCGACGTCGCCGAGCTGCGCGAGATGGGCTTCCCCGCCTGGTCCCGGGCGGTCAGCGCCCAGGGCTCGGTCAAGGCCACGGCGGGCGCGGTGAACGTCCCGGTGACCCTCGGCGGTCAGGTCGTCCACCCCGGGGACGTCGTGGTCGCCGACGACGACGGGGTGCTCGTCGTCCCCCGCGCCGAC
>JAOPVN010000520.1 GCA_025966175.1 Modestobacter sp.
CGTCCTGCTGGGCACCGCCGAGCACGACCAGCTGCACATCGCCCAGCTGCTGCAGGCGCACGGCGGCGAGCTGTCGGTCTCCGCGGACGCCGACCGCCTGCTGCTCTCCACCACGATGCTGCCCGACGGGCTCGGCGCCGTCCTGGGTGTGATCGCCGAGCTGCTGGAGTCGGCGACCTACCCGGCCGAACCGGTCGGCGCCGAGCGTGCCCGGGTCGGTGAGCGGATCCGGATCGCCCGCTCCCAGCCCGGGGTCATCGCCCGCAGCGCGCTCGCCGCCCGCCGGTACGGCGCCCACCCCTACGCCCAGCAGCTGCCGTCGGCCGACCTGGTCGCCGCGGTCACCCCGGCCGCGCTGCGCAAGCTGCACCGGGAGCGGGTGCTGCCCGCGGGGAGCACGCTGATCCTGGTCGGCGAGGTCGACCCGGCCGCCGCCTTCGACGCCGTCGGCACCGCGCTGGCCGGCTGGACCGCCGAGGGCAAGGCGGTCGCCGCCGGACCGGTCCCGGCCGTCGTCCCCGGTGCGCTGCAGCTGGTGCACCGCCCCGGAGCCGTCCAGTCCAACATCCGGCTCGGCGGGCCGGCCCCCGGCCGCACCGATCCGGAGCTGCCCGCGGTCCGGCTGGCCAGCATGGTCTTCGGCGGGTACTTCTCCTCCCGGCTGGTCGAGAACATCCGGGAGCGGCGCGGCTACACCTACAGCCCGCGCAGCTCCGTGGAGCACCTCATGGCCGCCTCCTCGTTCACCGTGGAGGCCGACGTCGCCACCGCGGTGACCGGACCGGCGCTGCTGGAGACCTGGTACGAGCTGGGCCGGATGGCGCTGGTCCCGGTGACCGAGGCCGAGCTGGAGTCCGCCCGCCGCTACCTGCTGGGCACCCTGGCCCTGGGGACGGCGACGCACGCCGGCCTGGCCAGCACGCTGTCGGCGCTGATCGGTGCGGGCCTCTCGGCCGAGTGGCTCGCCGATCACCAGCGGGCGCTGGCCGCGGTCGGCATCGACGAGGTCACCGAGGTGTCCCGGCGCTGGCTGTCCCCGGCCGGGCTGACCGCCGTCGTGGTCGGCGACGCCGAGGGGGCCGCCGAGCAGCTGCGGGTGCTGGGGCCGGTCGAGGTCAGCTCCGCGGCCGTCGAGCCGGACGCCGAGCCGGGCGTCGAGCCGCAGGCATGACCGTTCCTCCCGGCGGCAGCACCGCGGCCGACAACCCGCCGCCCCGTGGTGACTGGCCGGAGGACCGCCGGGCCGGCGCGGTCACCGACGTCCCGCTGCTGTCCCGCGTCGCCCACGACCGGGGTCACCTCGCCCGGGCGCTGGCCGACCCGGCGCAGGGCCGGCCGGTCCGGGTGCTGCGGGTCGACGAGCGGCGGGCCGTGCCGGTGCGCGAGGGGACACAGGGCCCCGAGCTCGTCTACGACGAGCACGACTCCTGGCCCGACGGAGCGATCTACCTGGGCGAGGCCGACGGCGTGGTGTACGCGGCGCTGCGCGGGCCGCGCGCGCTGTCCATCGGCGGCCGCCCGGTGGACTCCTGGGCCGGTCTGCGTGAGGTCGGCGCGGACCTGGGCGACCTGGACGCCGGCCTGCTGGTCCAGGCGGTCGGCATCGTCGAATGGCACGAGCGCAACCGGTTCAGCCCGCTCACCGGAGCCCCGACCACGATCGAGCGCGCCGGATGGGTGCAGCGTGACCCGGACAGCGGCAGCGAGGTCTTCCCGCGGACCGACCCGGCGGTGATCATGCTGGTCCACGACGGGGGCGACCGCTGCGTGCTGGGCCGCCAGGCGGTGTGGCCGCCCGGCCGGTTCTCCATCCTCGCCGGGTTCGTGGAGCCGGGGGAGTCCGCCGAGGCGGCGGTGGTCCGCGAGGTCGCCGAGGAGGTCGGGATCGCGGTCACCGACGTCCGCTACGTGTCCAGCCAGCCGTGGCCGTTCCCGCAGTCGCTGATGCTCGGTTTCGTCGCCCGCGCGACCGAGGAGGAGCTGCGGATCGACCACGACGAGATCGAGGAGGCCCGGTGGTTCAGCCGGGAGGAGCTGCGCTCGGGTACCGGCCCGCAGGCGCTGCCGCCCACCGTCTCGATCGCCCGGCACATCCTCGACCGCTGGGTGGCCGGCGAGTTCAGCTGAAGAAGGGCCCCTTCCTGGGTCCCCTCGCAGGCTCGGGGACGCCCTGGAAGGGGGCCGTCAGGCAAGTCGCCCCGTGAGCAGCAGCGCCGGACGGTCGGCGTGGTCGGCCAGCACCAGCGCATCGGACAGCGCGGTGGGGTCCACCTCGTCGTCGTAACGGTCGAAGGCGGGCAGCTCCCAGGCGCGGTCGGCGGGGATCCGCCGGCGGCGGGCCGCAGGGCTCACCCGTAGGTGGACGACGACGTCGAAGGCCAGGCCCAGCCCCTGCAGCAGCGACCCGGGGACGAGCAGCACCCCGCCGGGCGGCACCGGTCGGTAGGTCAGCCGGGCGGCCCGGTCCCGCTCCAGGTCCCACAGTGCGGGCAGGTACTCACCCGGCCCTCGGGGGCCGCTGCGATCGAGCACCTCACGCGCCAGCGCCGCGGCGTCCAGCCAGTCGGTGTACCGGGCGTCGGGGTCGGTGCGGCCGTGCTCCAGGCGGAGCGAGGCGGGCCGGTAGAAGCCCTCGGCCGGGACGATGACGGCCGGCCGGCTGAGGCTGGGCAGCCGTTCGGCGAGGGCCGCGGCCAGCGCGTGCGGGCCGGTGACGCCCGGTGCACCCGGGAGGTCGGGCCCGTCGACGGCCACCCGGAGCGCGGCTGCGCCGGGTTCGGGCGAGACGGTGGCCAGCAGGCCGGCCAGCCGGTCGGCGAGCGCGGCCGGGGAGAGCGGGAGCGGGGAGGTCAGCTGCGCGCCCCGGGGACGGTGTCGCTGCCGCCGGTGCGTCGCGGGTTGCGCTGCACCCGCCGGGCCGGCGGGCCGGTGCCGGCGACCCGCGGTCCGGGGGTCGGCAGGACGGTCGGGCCGGGCGGAAGGGGTGCGGCCGGCACCAGGCGCGCGTCCGGGAGGGCGGCGCGGGCCGTCAGCGCGTCGAGCACCTCGGCGGCGAGCTCCTGGGCGGGGCGGCCCTGCGACCGGGCGCGGCGGCGCAGTTCCTCGAACGCCTCCCGCGGGGTGGTGCCGTGCCGTTCGGCGAGCGCGCCGATGGCGCGCTCGATGGAGACTCGCGCGGCGAGGGCGTGCTCGAGCTGGCCGACGATGCGATGGAGCCCGGCGATCTCCTCGTCGCGAGGGTCGGCCGGCGGGGCGTCCGTGACCGTGTCGGCGGCCGCCCGCGCTGCCCGTCGGGTCTTCCGATCGGGCTCCGGGGTGGCCCCCAGCTCGTCGGCGACCAGGTCGGCCAGCGACATCGCCTCGATCAGCGTCAGCGGCTCGTCGTGGCCCTGGACCTCGGCGGGGGCGCCGGCGCACCCGGTCAGCGGGTCGGGGTGCAGCACCGTCCAGCCACGGCTGGTCCGGACGACCAGGGCTGCCGGCTCTCCGGACGGGGTGCGCACGATCTCGTCGGGCAGCACGGCGCGGACGGGCGCCGCAGGCTGCTCGACCGACGGATTCATCACACGCTCCCTCGATGCCGCCGGCAGGTCGCAGGATGAACCGCCGCAGCTCCCCGGGGGCGATCATCACCCTCCGGGGGCCACGGGCCCGGGATCACGCGCCGAGGAGCTGCGCGAGCTGGGCCTTCACCTGGTCGATGCTCGGGTTGGTCAGGGCGCTCCCGTCCGCGAAGACCAGGGTGGGGACCGTGCGGTTCCCACCGTTGGCCTTCATGACCAGCTCGGCCGCGCCTTCCTCGACCTCGATGTTGACCTCGGAGTAGTCGATCCCCTCCCGCTGCATGAGCTTCTTCAGGCGCACGCAGTAGCCACACCAGTTGGTCGTGTACATCGTCACCGCGGAAGCTGGAGCGCTCATCGGGGTGGATCCTCCCTCGTCTGTGCTCGGACGGGCCACCCGGGGAGGGGGACCGGCGTGTCCAAGGTCTGCGGCGGGGCCAACGCCGCGCCCCTGGGGATCCTTCCCCCGCCTGTCGGTGGCGGCTGGGAGACTCGTACCCGTGGGGATGCCGCGGGTCGAAGAGCAGTCAGTGGTCGGGGGGACGGCGGGCGCGGAGGCCGTGCTCGCCGGGCTGGACGAGCAGCAGCGGGCCGCCGCCGAGGCGGTGCGAGGGCCGGTCTGCATCCTGGCAGGGGCAGGCACCGGGAAGACCCGCACGATCACCCACCGGATCGCCTACGGCGTCCACCTGGGGGAGTACGTGCCCGAGCAGGTGCTCGCGGTGACGTTCACCGCTCGGGCGGCCGGTGAGCTGCGTGGGCGGCTGTCGGCGCTGGGGGTCGGCGGCGTCCAGGCACGCACCTTCCACGCCGCGGCCATGCGGCAGTTGCGGTACTTCGCGCCGCGGGTGCTGGGCGGCCCGATGCCCGAGCTGATCGAGAACAAGCTGCGGGTCGTCGCGGCGGCCGCCTCCCGCGCGCGGCTGACCACCGACCGGGCCAGCCTCCGCGACCTGGCCAGCGAGATCGAGTGGGCCAAGACCACGCTGGCCACCCCGGAGGACGATCCAGCCCGGGCCGCCGCGGCCGCGCGGGAGACGCCGTTCGACCCGACCGCAGTGGCCGCGGTGTACCGCAGCTACGAGGAGGCCAAGTCGCGCGACGGGGCGCTGGACTTCGAGGACCTGCTGCTGGTGACCGCCTACGCGATCGAGGAGCACCGCGACGTCGCCCGCGAGGTGCGGGCGCAGTACCGGCACTTCGTCGTCGACGAGTACCAGGACGTCAACCCGCTGCAGCAGCGGCTGCTCGACGCCTGGCTGGGCGGTCGCGCCGAGGTGTGCGTCGTCGGCGACCCCAACCAGACCATCTACTCCTTCACCGGCGCCGACCCCGACTACCTGCTGGGCTTCGCCGACCGCTATGCCGACGCCGAGGTGGTCAAGCTCGAGCGCGACTACCGCTCCACACCTCAGGTGGTCGGGCTGGCCAACAAGCTGATCGGCCAGGCCCCGCTGCGCAAGGGCCTGCCCGGTCTGCGCCTGCTGGGCCAGCGGGCCGAGGGCCCGGCCCCGCGGTTCGTCGAGCACGCCGACGAGCCGGCCGAGGCCGCCGCGGTGGCCAAGGCCTGCCGCGAGCTCATCGACGGGGGTCTGCCGGCGAGCGAGATCGCGGTCCTGTTCCGGATCAACGCCCAGTCCCAGGTCTACGAGTCGGCGCTGGCCGACGTCGGGGTGCCCTACGTCCTCAAGGGCGGCGAGCGGTTCTTCGAGCGGCCCGAGGTGCGCGAGGCGGTCCTGCTGCTGCGCGGCGCGGCCGCCGGAGGGAACGACGCGGGCGCGCTGGTGCCCGCGATCCGTGACGTGCTGGCCTCCACCGGGTGGGTGGAGCACCGGCCCCCGCCCGGCGGCGCCGCCCGGGACCGCTGGCAGTCCCTCGCCGCCCTGGTCGACCTCGCCGTCGACCTGGTGGCCGAGCAGCCGACGCTGGACCTGGCCGGGTTCGTCGCGCACCTGGCCGAGCGGGCCAACGCCCAGCACGCGCCGACGGTGCAGGGCGTGACGCTGGCGTCCATGCACGCGGCCAAGGGGCTGGAGTGGGACGCGGTCTTCGTGGTCGGGCTGGTGGACGGCGTCGTCCCCATCGCCCAGTCCCAGGCGCGCCCCGAGGCCGTCGAGGAGGAGCGCCGGCTGCTGTACGTGGCGATCACCCGGGCCCGCGAGCAGCTGACCCTGTCCTGGTCGCTGGCCCGCAACCCCGGGGGACAGCGCTCGCGTCCGCGCAGCCGCTTCCTCGACGGCCTCGCCCCCGACGCGGCCGCCGCGCCGCGCCGCCCGGCCAAGCGGCCCAAGGTCGTGCTGGAGGGCGAGGCGGGG
>JAOPVN010000339.1 GCA_025966175.1 Modestobacter sp.
GAGCCCGCCGAGGAGGTAGCGGAGCGCGCTGCCCTCGTCCGGGGTCACCTGGCCGGTCGAGCTGCCGTCACCGGCGGCGACCGCGCCGGCGGGGCGCACGGTCACCTGGCCCGGTGCGGTCGCGACGCTGCTGTAGCCGTAGCTCTCGCAGGCCTGGCCGTTGTCGTTCGCGTCGAGGCGGTTCGGGTCGGCCGGGTCGGCGTCGAGGACGACCTGGGCGGCCGCCTGGTTGGGAAAGTCCGCGCAGTCGAGGTCGGCGGCGGACGCGGTGCCGGCGAGCGGCAGGGAGACGGCGGCGGTCAGGACGGCGGCAGCGGCGGTGCTGCGGACGCGCATGGGTGCTCCTCGATCGGGACGGCAGATCGCGGGAAGCTACCGAGCCGCAACGATCACCGACACCGGCGGACGGCGTGTCCGCGCAGCTCCGAGGCCGTGTCGTGATCTCGCCGGGTCAGCCGTTCCAGCGGCCGTTGCCGTTGCCCCCGCCATTCCCGTTGCCGTCCCAGTTCCCGTCCCAGTTGCCCCGGCCGCCGGTGTTCTGGTCCGACTCGTCCTCGTCGGGTTGCTTCTCGTCCTGACCGGCGCTGTCGCCGGCCGAGGTCGCGGCGGGGGTCGGGGCGGGCGCCGGCGGGGGCGGCGGGGTGACGGCGTAGTTGAGCGTCACCGGGCTGTTGGGTGGCAGCGCGCCATCCGGCAGGACGGCGGTGACCAGCCCCTCGGCGACGTCGCTGGTCTCCTGGGGGCTGATGCTGACCACGAACCCGAGCGCGGTCAGCTCCGCCTGCACCTCGGACACCGGCCGGCCCACGTAGTCGGAGGAAACGAGGTTCACCAGCTGCACGGTGGGGGCAGGCGGCGGGGTGCTCGGGGCGCTGCTGGTCGCCGGGGTGGGCGGCCCGGCCGCCGTCCCGCCGCCGGCGTCCGACGTGCTGCCCGCCAGCTGCAGGCCGCCGACCACGACCGCGGCGATGGCGAGCAGGGCGACGAGCGGGACGAGGATGCGCCACCGGCGCCGGTGCTCGCGCTGCTCCTCCGCGGGGTCCGGTTCGGGGCCGGGTGCGAGCTCCTGCCCGGGGGTGACCGCCGGCATGGTGCGGGTGGCCGGGGGCTCCGCCGTCCCGCCCGCGGACGTCACGGCCGGCATGATCGCCGTCCGCGCGTAGGGGACCGTCTGGCGCAGCGGGCGCCCGGCGAGGACGTCGTCGATCGCGTCGCGGAAGGCGCCGGCGTCGGGGAAGCGCTCGGCCGGGTCCTTGACCATCGCCGACTCGATCAGCCGGCGGACACCCGCCGGGACGTCGTCCGGCAGTGGCGCAGGGGTGTCCCGGATCTGCATGAGCGCGACCTGCACCGAGCTCTCCGCGTCGAAGGCGCGCTGACCGGAGAGGCACTCGTAGCCGACGACGCCGAGGGCGTAGACGTCGCTGGCGGGGGTGGCCCGGGCGCCCTGGGCCTGCTCGGGGGAGAGGTAGTGCGCGGTGCCGATCACCTGCCCGGTCTGGGTGAGCGACACGCTGGCCGCCGAGACGGCGACCCCGAAGTCGGTGATCTTCACGGCGCCGTCGCTGCCCAGCAGCACGTTGCCCGGCTTGACGTCGCGGTGGACGACGCCGGCGGCGTGCGCGGCGGCCAGCCCGGCGGCGCTCTGCCGCAGCACGGCGAGCGTGCGCTCGGGGGTGAGCCGGCGCTCGCGGCGGAGCAGGCCGGACAGCGACTCACCGCGGACGAGTTCCATGACCAGGTAGGCGAGGTGCTCACCGCGCGGGTCGGCCGGGGGCACCTCGCCGTAGTCGAAGAGCGTGGCGATGTTCGGGTGCACCAGGCCGGCGGCGAGCTGTGCCTCGGCCCGGAAGCGGGCCAGGAAGGTCGGGTCGCCGGTGTACTCGCTGCGCAGCACCTTCACCGCGACGTCCCGGTTCAGCACCGTGTCGCGGCCCTGCCACACCTGGCCCATGCCGCCGGTGGCGATGAGGGCGGACAGCTCGTAACGCCCGCCGAGGAGCCGGCCGTTCGGCTGCATCCCGTTCCCTTCTCCTATCGCCCGCACCGCCGGATCGGCACGGGCTCCAGCCACCATCCCATCAATCAGCGGTCGATGCGGCGGTCGCCGGGTGTCCCGGTGCCCGCGGCTCAGTCCTTGCCCTTGTCCTTCTTGTCGGCCTTTCCCTCGCCCTGGCCGTTCCCCTTCCCGGGCTTGGTGTCCTGACCGCCGGCCGGATCGGCAGCGTTCTCCGGATCGGCGACTGTGCCTCCCCCGGAGGTGTCGACGACCGTGGTCTGGGCGTCGACCGGTGCCGGGGCGGGAGCGGGAGCCGGCGCCGGTGCCGGTGCCGGGGCCGGTGCCGGGGCGACGGCGTAGGTGACGGTCACGGTCGTGCCCGGGGTGAGCGGGCCGACCGGGTCGACGGCGATGACCTGTCCGTCGGGCACGTCGCTGGTGGTCAGCGGCCGGAGGGTGACCACCAGCCCGCGGGCGGTGAGCTCGGCCTGCACGTCGCCGACCGGACGGCCGGTGTACGCGCTGGGGGAGAGGTCGACCAGCTGCACCGTCGGCGAGGTCGGGGCCGGGGTGGTGGTGGGGGTCGTCCGCTCCGCGGCCGCCTCGGCCGCGGGGCTGCTCCCGCCACCGAGCGCCTGCACCACGCCGACGGTCAGGCCGGCGAGTGCGAGGAGGGCCACGAGGGGGACCAGCAGCCGGCGTCGCCAGGTCCAGCTCGACTCCGGC
>JAOPVN010000006.1 GCA_025966175.1 Modestobacter sp.
GCTTGCGGGAGATGAAGTAGTCGTCGGAGAGCGCGATCTCCTCCAGCTGGCGGGCCAGGTCGAGCAGCTCGTTGTTCCCGCCCAGCTTGCTCAGCACGGTGTCGGCGGTCGCCTTGACCAGCTGCGCCCGCGGGTCGTAGTTCTTGTAGACCCGGTGCCCGAAGCCCATCAGCTTGACGCCGGGCTCCTTGTCCTTCACCCGCGCGACGAAGCGGTCGATGTCGCCGCCGTCGCGCTTGATCGCCTCGAGCATCTCCAGCACCGACTGGTTGGCCCCGCCGTGCAGCGGACCGAACAGCGCGTTGATGCCGGCGGAGACCGACGCGAAGAGGTTGGCGTGCGAGGAGCCGACCAGCCGCACCGTCGAGGTGGAGCAGTTCTGCTCGTGGTCGGCGTGCAGGACGAAGAGCATGTCCAGCGCCTTGACCAGCTCCGGGTCGGCCTCGTAGGGCTCGGCCGGGAACCCGAAGGTCATCCGGAGGAAGTTCTCCACCAGACCGAGCGAGTTGTCCGGGTAGAGGAACGGCTGGCCGACCGACTTCTTGTAGGCGTAGGCCGCGATCGTGGGCAGCTTGGCCAGCAGCCGCAGCGTGGAGATCTCCACCTGGCGCTGATCGAAGGGGTCCAGCGAGTCCTGGTAGAAGGTCGACAGGGCGCTGACCGCCGACGACAGCACCGGCATCGGGTGCGCGTCCCGGGGGAAGCCCTTGAAGAACTGTTTGAGGTCCTCGTGCAGCAGCGTGTGCCGCCGGATGTTCTGGTCGAACTCCGCCAGCTGGTCGGCGGTCGGCAACTCGCCGTAGATCAGCAGGTAGGAGACCTCGAGGAAGCTGGCCTTGCCGGCGAGCTGGTCGATCGGGTACCCGCGGTAGCGGAGGATCCCCTGGTCGCCGTCGATGTAGGTGATCGCCGACGTGCAGGACGCGGTGTTCACGAAGCCGATGTCCAGGGCGACCTGGCCGGTGGTGGCCAGGAGCTTGCTGGTGTCGATGCCCTCGGAGCCCTCGGTGGAGGGGATCACCCGTAGGGGCAGTTCGCCGCCGGGCCAGCGCAGGGCTACGTCTGGGGTGCTCGCTGTCTCGCTCATCAGGACAGGACGGTACTCACTGCGCCGGTGCTCAGCACGTGGCGGTTCGGGGCGTGGTCACGCGGACGCAGAAACCATCGGTTCCGGCGTGGACCGGCCATGGCCGGTGCCGGTCGACGCTGACCACAGCGGTGAGCTCACCAGCCCCTCGAGCCAGTCGAGGGCCTCGTCGGTGAACGGCAGCTCGCCCGTGAACTCCGGGCCGGTCTGCGGCGGCCGCCGGCTGTCCCACGCTGACGTCCCCGCAGTCATCCGCGGTGCGTCCCGTCCGGGCGAGCAGGGCGATCAGGCAGGCCTCGGTCCGGTCACCGCGCAGCTCGTCGTCGGGGAGGAAGGGCAGGCTGACGGAGAGCCGGGGGCGATCGCCGTCGACGGTGACCCGTCCGGAGCCCCGGACCGCGTGGACGACAGTGCGCTCGAGGCGGACGTCGCTCAGCAGACCGATCGGAGCGAGCCAGGCGTAGTTGGCGGCCAGCGTCGCTGCCTTGAGCACGCGCTCGACATCAGCCTGGGCGGCGTAGTGCTCGACCATCTCCACCAGGAGCTCGTAGCGTCGCCGGTTCTCAGCGAGGACTCCCGGGGTGTGTTGCAGCGGACGGTGCACGGCTGAGCCTCAACGCTCCGGGCGGGGCCGCGCCCCGTCCACCCGGAGGGAAGCCCCGTCCACCCGGAGGGAAGCGGCAGGCGGCGCCCGGGCTGTGACCCTGGCCCCGCCTGCCCGGGGGTCAGGGGTGCGTCATGGAGAGGACGTCGAGGGCGGCGTCCAGCTGCTCCTCGGTGAGCTTTCCCTGCTCCACGTAGCCGCGCTCCACGACCACCTGCCGGATCGTCTTCTGCTCGGCCAGCGACTGCTTGGCGACCTTGGCCGCCTCCTCGTACCCGATGTACTTGTTCAGCGGGGTGACGATCGAGGGAGAGGACTCGGCGTAGATGCGGCACTGCTCGACGTTGGCGGTGATGCCGTCGACGCAGCGGTCGGCCAGCAGCCGGCTCACGTTGGCCAGCAGCCGGATCGACTCCAGCAGGTTGCGGGCCATCAGCGGCAGCGTCACGTTGAGCTCGAAGACGCCGGTGGTGCCGGCGTAGGTGACCGCGGCGTCGTTGCCGATCACCTGGGCGCCCACCTGGATCACGGCCTCGGGGATGACCGGGTTCACCTTGCCCGGCATGATCGAGCTGCCCGGCTGCAGGTCGGGCAGGGCGATCTCGCCCAGGCCGGTGCGCGGGCCCGAACCCATCCAGCGCAGGTCGTTCGCGATCTTGACCAGGCCGACGGCGATGGTCTTGAGCTGACCGGAGCCCTCGACCAGGGCGTCGCGGGAGCTCTGCGCCTCGAAGTGGTTGCGCGCCTCGGACAGCGGCAGGTCGAGCTCGGCGGCGAGCCGCTCGATGATGGCGGCGGCGAACCCGGGCGGGGTGTTGATGCCGGTGCCGACGGCGGTGCCGCCCAGCGGCAGCTCGCCGATCCGGGGGAGCGAGGCCTGCAGGCGCTCCACGCCGTAGCGGACGGCCGCGGCATAACCGCCGAACTCCTGGCCGAGGGTCACCGGGGTGGCGTCCATCAGGTGGGTGCGCCCGCTCTTGACCACCTCGGCGAACTCGTCGGCCTTGCGCTCCAGCGACAGCTCGAGGTGCTGCAGCGCCGGGACCAGGTCGCGCACGATCGCCTGGGTGGCCGCGACGTGGATCGCGGAGGGGAACACGTCGTTGGACGACTGCGAGGCGTTGACGTGGTCGTTGGGGTGCACCGGCTTGCCGAGCGCCTCGGTGGCCAGGGTGGCGATGACCTCGTTGGTGTTCATGTTGCTCGACGTCCCCGAGCCGGTCTGGAAGACGTCGATCGGGAAGTGCGCGTCCCAGGCGCCCTGCGCGACGGCCGTCGCCGCCTCGGTGACGGCGTCGGCGACGTCCTGCGGGAGGACCCCGAGCGAGGCGTTGACGCCGGCGGCGGCGCCCTTGATCGCGGCCAGCGCGCCGATCAGCTCGCGCTCGATCGGGGTGCCCGAGATCGGGAAGTTCTCCACGGCACGCTGCGTCTGGGCGCGCCACTTGGCCCACGACGGGACCCGGACCTCGCCCATGGAGTCGTGTTCGATGCGGAACTCCGCGCCGTCGGTGTCGGTGGCCACGCTGTGCTCCCGGTGTGGTGTGGAAGGTGAAGGTCCTGCGGCATGGACCCTAGACATCCGTCCCGGGCGGGCGCCCAGCGTGGTCGCCGGAAACGCCGAGGCCTCGCGGTGCAGGTGGACGCGCTGCTCGCCGACCTCCCCGCACCGCCTCGGCGTTCCCGGGGGTGGGCGAGGTCGTCGGCGAGCGGACGTCCGTTGCAGTCGGCAGCGTGTTCGGCGACATCAAGCTCTCCGGGGACATGCGGCTGCGCAGCCTCACGCCGGGGGAGTCGCCCAGCCGGTGGCGGCGGCGCTGGACCGCCTCGCCGGCCGCCCGCCGCTGCCACCGCCGCGCCTGTAGGGGCCGCGCTCAGTCCCCGCTGCCGAAGGGGACGGCGGAGTACTGGTTGAGCTTCTCCAGCGAGTGCATGCTCTCGATCGAGCGGATCGTGCCCGACCGCGAGCGCATGACCAGCGACTGCGTCGTGCAGCCACCGGCCCGGTACTGCACGCCGCGCAGCAGCTCGCCGTCGGTGATCCCGGTGGCCACGAAGAAGACGTCGCCACGAACCAGGTCGTCGATGTGCAGGACCCGGTCCAGGTCGTGCCCGGCGTCCAGCGCCTTCTGCCGCTCGGCGTCGTCCCGCGGCCACAGTCGGCCCTGCAGCGCCCCGCCCATGCACTTGAGCGCGCAGGCGGTGATGATCCCCTCCGGGGTGCCGCCGATGCCCATCAGCAGGTCGACGCCGGTGCCCTCGCGGGCCGCGGCGATCGCCCCGGCGACGTCGCCGTCGGTGATGAACTTGATCCGGGCGCCGGCCTCCCGCACCTCGCGGACCAGCGTGTCGTGCCGCGGGCGGTCCAGGATGCAGACGGTGACATCCGCGGCCGACACCCGCTTGGCCCTGGCCACCCGGCGGATGTTCTCGGCCACCGGCGCGGTGATGTCGATGACGTCGGCGGCGATCGGCCCGGTGGCGATCTTGTCCATGTAGAAGACGGCGGACGGGTCGTACA
>JAOPVN010000057.1 GCA_025966175.1 Modestobacter sp.
TCACGCACCGTGACGGACGGAGGACGTGCGGGAATCGCCGCGGCGCGGGGCGTCTTGTCGGAGGGGACCCCCTCCCGTGACCCGAAGGAGACCCCATGCCCACCCGTACCGCCCGTACCGCCTGGAACGGCGGCCTCGAGGACGGCTCCGGCCAGGTCGAGCTCAGCAGCAGCAACGTCGGCACGTACGACGTGTCGTTCCCGAAGCGCGCGGCCGACGAGGCAGGGGGCACCACCAGCCCCGAGGAGCTCATCGCCGCGGCGCACTCGTCCTGCTTCGCGATGCAGCTGTCGGCGCTGATCGCCGCGGCCGGCGGCACGCCGCAGAGCCTCGAGGTCACCGCCGAGGTGTCGCTCGGTCCGGACAAGGCCAACGGCGGTTTCATGCTGACCGGCATCGCGATCACCGTCCGCGGTGAGGTCGAGGGCCTGGACGCCGCCGGCTTCGCCGAGGCCGCCCAGGCCGCCAAGGTCGGCTGCCCGGTGAGCAAGGCGCTGACCGGCGTGGACATCACGCTGGACGCCGCTCTGGTCTGAAAAGGGCCCCCTCCTGGGTCCCCTCGCACGCTCGGGGACGCCTGGAGGGGGCCCACGAGAGAGGCCCGCCTCCCCATGGGGAGGCGGGCCTTCGTCGTCCCGCGTGTCAGACGCGGGCGGTGGCCTGGGTCTGCCCGGCGAGCTCCTGGTCCACGTCGGCGGTCGCGTCACCCGGAACACCTTCGGTCTGCAGCCGCTCGTCGCCGGACTCGGTCCGCAGCGCGATCTCGCGGATGAAGAGGATCGCCACGATCGTGATGATCGACAGCAGCGCCGAGATCAGGAAGATCCGCCCGGTCGCGTCGCCGTAGGAGACCTGGATCAGCTTGCGGATCGGCGCCGGCGCGTCGTTCAGCGTGGCCAGGCCGACGTCGCCGGAACCGGCGGCCGCAGCCGCGCCCGGGATGTCGGCGAGGCCGGACTGGATCAGCGTGCCCACCCGACTGGAGAGCACCGCACCCAGCACCGAGACGCCGATCGTGCCGCCCAGGCTGCGGAAGAACGCGACCGCGGAGCTGGCCGCGCCCAGGTCGGAGGCGGCCACCGTGTTCTGCACGGCCAGCACGAGGTTCTGCATGGTCATGCCGATGCCGACGCCGAGCACGGCCAGGTAGCCGCCCAGCAGCACCATGTTGGTGGCGTGGTCGATCGTGGCCAGCAGCCCGAAGGCGCCGGCGACCAGGATCGACCCGGCGACCAGGTAGCGCTTCCACAGGCCGGACCGGGTGATCAGGATGCCCGAGACGGTGGAGGAGACCAGCAGGCCACCGACCATCGGGATGGTCAGCAGTCCGGCGGCGGTGGGCGAGTAGCCCCGCGAGATCTGCAGGTACTGACCGAGGAAGACCGTCGAGCCGAACATCGCGACGCCGATGGCGACGCTGGCCACGATCGCCAGGGTCGTCGTCCGGTCGCGGAACAGCCGCAGCGGGACGATCGGCTCCTTGGCCCGCAGCTCGGTCACGATGAACGCGGCGATCGCCAACACACCACCGCCGACGAACAACCCGCTCTCGACCGAGGCCCAGCCGAAGCTGTCGCCGGCCAGGGTCACCCAGATCAGCAGTGCGGAGACACCGGCGGTCAGAAAAGCGGCCCCGAGATAGTCGATCGAGACCTTCCGCTTGGTCACCGGCAGGTGCAGGGTGCGCTGCAGCAGCACGAGGGCGGCCAGCGCGAACGGGACGCCGACGTAGAAGCACCAGCGCCAGCCGAGCCAGCTCGTGTCGACCAGCAGCCCACCGATCAGCGGCCCGCCGACGGTGGCGACGGCCATCGTGCCGCCGAGGAACCCGGAGTACCGGCCACGCTCACGCGGGCTGATCATCGCGGCCATGGCGATCTGCACCAGCGCCTGCAGGCCCCCGAGGCCCAGGCCCTGCAGCACGCGCCAGCCGATCAGCGTGGGCACCGACTGGGAGAGGCCGGCGGCCATCGAGCCGACGATGAAGATCACGATCGCGATCTGGATCAGCAGCTTCTTGCTGAACAGGTCGGCGAGCTTGCCCCAGATCGGGGTGGACGCGGTCGAGGCGAGCAGCGTCGCGGTGACCACCCAGGTGTACTGGCTCTGGGTGCCGTGGAGGTCGGTGATGATCGTCGGCAGCGCGTTGGAGACGACGGTCGAGGACAGGAACGCGACGAACATCGCGAGCAACATCCCCGACAGCGCGCTGAGGATCTGCCGGTGGGTCATCCGACCCTGCTGCTCGACCGGGGCCAGGTCACCGACGGGGCCTGCGGGATCGGCGGCCGGCCCTGCGGCTGCCCGGATGGGGGCGGGGGTGCTCATCTGCTAGATCTCCTGGTGATGCGGTTCGGGTGGGGCTGTGGTCTGCGGCGGACTGCTCAGCCGGCGACTGCCGTCGATCGGACCGGGCGACGCCGGCCGGCCCGGTCCAGCCCGTCGGCGAGCTTCTCCAGCAGCGCGGTGAACTGACGCGCCTCGTCCTCCGTCCAGTCGGACAGCGCCTCGGTGGCCCACTGACTGCGGACGTCGCGGGTGTGCGCCAGGGCGGCTGCCCCGGCTTCACTGAGGCCGATCAGGTTGGCCCGCCCGTCGACCGGGTCGGGACGACGCTGCACGTACCCCGCGCGCTCCAGTGCCGACACCTGCCGGCTGGCGACGGAGACGTCCACGCCGACCTGGCCGGCCAGGGCGCTGCACCGCTGCTCACCGTCCTGCTCGAGCGGGACGAGCAGCGCCCAGCCGAACGACGGCAGGTCGCCGTACAGGTCGGCGGCGACACGGTGACCGAGGTGCTTGGCGGTGCGGACCAGCCGGGCCATCCCGGCGGTGAGCCGCTCCGAGGTCTCCGGGGTGAGGTGCACGACGTGGTCCTCCGCTGATCGGTCCGGACCCATCGGTCCGGTACATGTAGACAGCAACCATCTTGCAGCACTTGGTTGGTGTATGCAACAAGACGCGCGGTGAACTGTGTCTCTCCTGAGACGCCGAAGGCCCGCCTCTCCGTGGAGAGGCGGGCCTTCGGCGTGCGGCCCCGTCCAGGGCTCCCCTGCCGGCCCCTTCCGGGCTTCCCCGAACCTGCGAAGGGACGCGGGAGGGGTCCTTCCTCAGGCCAGCGCCGCCAGCACCAGTTCTGCCGGATGCCACGCAGTGCGCTGCGTGCCGTGGAAGATCTGCTGGCGGCAGGAGACCCCGGTGGCCGCGATGACCGCGTCGGCGGGGGCCGAGCGGACGGCCGGGAACAGCCGGTCCTCCCCCACCTGCAGCGACACGTCGTAGTGCTCGGACTCGAACCCGAACGACCCCGCCATGCCACAGCAGCCGGCGTCGAGTTCCCGCACCGTGACGCCGGGGATCCGCTGCAGCAGCGCCACCGTCGCCGCCGTTCCGGCCTCGGCCTTCTGGTGGCAGTGCCCGTGGAAGACCACCGTCCGCCCGGCCAGCCAGCTGTCCTCCCGGAGGGTCAGCCGGCCGGCGTCGATCGCCTCGACCAGCAGCTCCTCGGGCAGCCGGACCCGCGCGGCGACGTCGCGCACGTTCGGGTCGTCGGGCAGCAGGTCCACGTGCTCCGCGCGGAGCGTGAGGATGCAGGACGGCTCGCAGCCGACGATCGGCGAGCCGGGCTCGACGCCGTCGCAGAGGTCGGCAGCCAGCTTGGCGGCCTTCTTCCGGGCGTCGTCCAGCAGGCCCTTGGAGATGCTCGGCCGGCCGCAGCAGCCCTTGCTCTCCAGCCGCACCGGGTGCCCGGCCGCCTCCAGCAGGCGCACGACGGCCTGGCCGATGCCCGGCTCGGTGTAGCTGGTGAAGGAGTCGGCGAGCATCGTGACCGACTGCTGGGTCGGAGCGGCCGGCGCCTGGTGACCCTTGAACCAGCGCATCAGCGTGGTGCGCTGGAACACCGGCAGCTCCCGCTGCCGGGCGATGCCGAAGCGGGAGTCCATCAGCGCCCGCAGCGGCTTGATCCGCCCCGGCAGGTTGGACAGCGGCGCCGTCGCCGAACCCAGCCTGTTCAGCGTGCGGATCGCGCCGAACGCCCGGGAGCGCAGCGGCGTCCCGTGCACGTCGTGCTTGGCCGCCAGTGCCTCGCTCTTCATCGCCGAGACGTCCACGCCCAGCGGGCACTCGCTCTTGCAGGCCTTGCACATCAGGCACAGGTCGAGCACCTCGTGCAGCCGCTGATCGGCCAGCGCGGTGTGCGGGTCGCCCTCGCTCAGCGCCTTGACCAGCGCCCCGGCGCGGCCCCGGGTGGAGTGCTCCTCCATCCGGGTGGCGATGTAGGACGGGCACATCGCACCGGTCGTGGACTTGCGGCACAGCCCGATGTTCATGCACCGGTCGGCGGCGCCGAACATCCCGCCGACGACGTCGAACTGCAGCCGGGTGCGCAGCGGGCCGGGCTGCGGCGGGTTCGCGTCCCGCAGGTGCTCGGTCATGGCCGGCGCGTCGACGATCTTCCCCGGGTTGAGCGTCCCCTGCGGGTCGAACAGGCCCTTGACCTCCCGCATGGCCTCGTAGAGCTCGTCGCCGAAGAGCTCCCGGTTGAACTCGCTGCGGGCCAGCCCGTCACCGTGCTCGCTGGAGTTGACCCCGCCGTACTCGCGGACCAGGTCCTTGACCTCCACCGCGACCGACCGCATGACCTCGACCTGGCCGGGCTTGCTCAGGTCGACGAACGGCCGGACGTGCAGGCAGCCCACCGAGCAGTGCCCGTAGAAGCCGGCCTCCAGACCGTGCCGGTCCAGCACGTCCCGGAACCGGGCGGTGTACTCGGCCAGGTGCTTGGGGTCCACCGCGGTGTCCTCGACGAACGCCAGCGGCCGCCGGGCGCCCTCCGAGTTGGCCATCAGCAGGCCGAGCGCGGACTTGCGGACCTTGAGCAGGGCGCCCTGCTGGGCGGGGGTGACCGCCCGCAGCGTGTGGTAGCCGTGGCCGTTGCGCTCCCACAGCTGGACGAGGGAGTCCATCGACGCCACCAGCGCGGCCGCGTCGTCCCCGGTGAAGGAGACGAACCGCAGCGCCTCGGGGTCGCCCTGCAGGATCCTGCCCAGCCCGGCGTACTCGATCTTCTGCCGGGACAGGTCGAGGATCGTCCGGTCCAGCAGCTCGACCTGCGCCGGGTCGACCGACAGGGCGTCCTCGGTGGCGTTGATCGCGGCCTGCACGGTGGTGAAGTGGCCGACCGCGAACACCTGCTGGGACGGCTTGGGCACCAGCCCGACCCGCGCGGAGGTGACGATCGCCAGGGTCCCCTCGGACCCGACGATGAACTTCGCCAGGTCGAAGGGCGCACCGTCGGCAAGGCGGTCCAGCCGGTAGCCGCCGGCCCGCCGCCAGAACTGCGGGAAGCCCGTGGCGATCGCCGCGGCGTGCTCGGCGACCAGCTCGGGCAGCCGGCGGTAGATCTCGGCCTCGAGGGTGTCGCCCTGTGCGCGGCGGGCCCGCTCGGCCTCGTCCACGGCGCCGAAGGTGGCCGTCGACCCGTCGGCCAGGACGACGTCGACCTCCTGCACGTGGTCGATGGTCATGCCGAAGCGCACCGAGCCGCTGCCGGCGGAGTTGTTGCCGATCATCCCGCCGATGGTGGCGCGGTTGGACGTCGAGGTGTCCGGGCCGAACATCAGCCCGTGCGCCGCGGCAGCCCGGTTCAGGTCGTCCTGCACCACCCCGGGCTCGACCCGTGCGGTGGCGGCGTGCGGGTCCAGCTCGGTGATCCGGTGCATGTGCCGGGACAGGTCGAGCACCAGCCCCGGGCCCACGGTCTGCCCGGCCAGGCTGGTGCCCGCGCCCCGGGCGAGCACCGGGATGCCGGCCTCCCGGGCCAGCATGACGGCGGCGACGACGTCGGCGGCGTGCGCCGGGTAGGCGACCCCGAGCGGCGTCATCGTGTACATGGAGGCGTCCTGGCTGAACAGGTGCCGGGTGTAGTCGTCGAAGGCGACCTCGCCGTCCAGCGCCCGGGTCAGCTCCCGCTCCAGCTCCCGCGCACCGACCACCGTGCGCTCGGGCGCGGCCGTCATGGCCGCTGCAGACGCTCGAGCCCGGCCTGGATCCCGTCCGGATCGATCGTCACCCCACTGCGCACCAGGCCCATCTGCACGCCGGCCAGGGTGCCGGCCAGCGTCAGGTCGTTGAAGTGGCCCAGGTGGCCGATCCGGAACACCTTGTCGGCCAGCTTGCCCAGGCCCGCACCCAGCGACATGTCGTACTCGCGGAGGATGACCTCGCGCACGGCGTCCGCCCCGCCCTGGGGCAGGAGGATGGCGGTCAGCGAACCGGAGTACTCCCGCTCGTCGAGGGCCAGCACCTCCAGGCCCCAGCCGCGCACCGCGGCGCGGGTGGCCTCGGCGTGCCGGGCGTGCCGGGCGTAGACGTTCGGCAGCCCCTCCTCGTCGAGCATGATCAGCGCCTCACGAAGCGCGTAGAACAGGTTCGTCGCCGGCGTATAGGGGAAGAAGCCGCGCTCGTTGGCCGCCAGGATCGGCTGCCAGTCCCAGAACGAGCGGGGCAGCCCGGCGGTCTTGGCGGCCTGGAGCGCCTTCTCGCTGATCGCGTTGAAGCTCAGCCCGGGCGGGAGCATGAGCCCCTTCTGCGAGCCGGCGACGGTGACGTCGACGCCCCACTCGTCGTGCCGGTAGTCGATGCTGCCCAGCGAGGAGATCGTGTCGACGAGCAGCAGGGCCGGGTGGTCGGCGGCGTCCAGCGCGGCCCGGATCTCCGGCACCCGGCTGGTGACGCCGGTGGAGGTCTCGTTGTGGACCACCATCACCGCCTTGATCTCGTGCGCGGTGTCCGCGTCGAGTCGCTCCCGGGCCGCCTGCGGGTCCGCGCCGTGCCGCCAGTCACCCGGGACGAACTCGACGTGCAGGCCCAGCCGGGTGGCCATGTCCTGCCAGAGGGTGGCGAAGTGCCCGGTCTCGAAGGCGAGCACCCGGTCGCCGGGCGACAGCGTGTTGGTCAGCGCGGCCTCCCACGCCCCGGTGCCCGACGCGGGGTAGATCACGACCGGCTGGGCGGTGCCGAAGACCGGCTTGACCGCCTGCAGGACCTCCAGGCCGAGGGCGGCGAACTCCGGGCCGCGGTGGTCGATGGTCGGCGCCGCCATGGCCCGCAGGACCCGGTCGGGCACGTTGGTCGGCCCGGGGATCTGCAGGAAATGGCGCCCGCCGGTCGTCGTCACTGACATGCCATCAGCCTCTCGTCAGGAGGCCTCGGGCGCGACACCCGAAGTCCACCATGCGGGAGGCTACTACCGCCTGGCGGACGAATCGCCGGACCTCGGGGACGCCCTGTGATGCTTGACACTGGGATGCCGCGCAGCTTCTAATCCCCGCTAGTGAGAACGCGGTTCCGCATCGCGGAAGCGCGCCAGTCGGGCCACGGCCCGTTCCGACGAACGCATGGGGACGCCGGTGTCCGTACAGCTCGTCTCGATCCTCATCTTGTTGGCGGTCTTCCTGATCGCCACCGTGCTGCCCGTGCACATGGGTGCGCTGGCTCTCACCGCGACGTTCATCGCGGCGTACTTCATCTACGGCTCGGCCGACTACGCCGACACCGTCTTCGGGTTCTTCCCCGGGTCGCTGTTCGTGGTCCTGGTCGGGGTGACGTACCTGTTCGCCATCGCCAAGAACAACGGCACGGTCGACTGGCTGGTGCACGCCGCGGTCAAGGCCTCCGGCGGCCGCCTGGTGGCCATCCCCTGGGCCATGTTCACCGTCACCGCGGCACTGACCGCCATCGGCGGCGTGGTGCCGGCCGTCGTGGCGATCATCGCCCCGGTCGGCATGTCCTTCGCCCGCCGCTACTCGATCAACCCGGTGCTGATGGGCCTGTTCATCATCAACGGCGCGACCGCGGGCGGCTTCTCCCCGCTGTCGATCTTCGGCGTCATCGTCAACACCGTCGTCGCCGACAACAACCTGCCGGGCAGCCCGCTCTTCCTGTGGGGCGCCTCGATCGTGATCAACATCCTGCTGTCCTTCGTGGTCTTCTTCCTCTTCGGCGGTCGCAAGCTGCTGGGGAGTGCGACCCGGGTGTCCATGGCCGACGGCCGCGACGACGACTTCGTGGCCGCCACCGTCGCCGGCGACGCCACCGAGGACACCGGGGAGGACATCCCCGGAGGGTCGCGGGCCCAGGGAGCCGCCCTCGGGAGCACCGGCACCGGGGGCGCAGCGCTCTCCGGCGGTCGACTGACCGAGCCCCGACACGGGGAGCCCGGCCACCAGCACCCGACTGCCGGCGAGCGCGCCGACCAGCGGTCGCTGCAGACCACGGCGCTGGCCGCCGAACCCCAGGAGGGTCAGGTCACCACGCTGGACCGGGACCGCACGCTGACGCTGGTGGGTCTCGCGCTCCTCGTCGCCGGTGCGCTCGGGTTCGACCTCGACATCGGCCTCATGGCCATCTCCGTGGGTGTGGTGCTCTCCGTCCTCGCCCCGCGCGGGGCCAAGGGCGCCGTCGGACAGATCGCCTGGCCGACCGTGCTGCTGATCTGCGGCATCGTGACCTTCGTCGGCCTGATGCAGGACCAGGACACCCCCGGCTGGCTGGGTGACAACGTGGCCAAGCTGGGCGTCCCCCTGGTCGCCGCCCTGCTGATCTGCTACATCGGTGCGGTCGTCTCGGCCTTCGCGTCCACCACCGGCATCCTGGGTGCGCTCATCCCGCTCGCCGTGCCGTTCCTGCTCGGCAGCAACGCGGTCGGTGCGATCGGCCTGATCACCGCACTGGCCCTGTCGTCCTCGATCGTGGACTCGAGCCCGTTCTCGACCAGCGGCGCACTGGTGGTCGCCAACGCCACCGAGACCGAGCGGGACACGGTCTTCAAGACGCTGATGGTCTGGGGCTTCTCCATGGTCGCCGTGATCCCGCTCGTCACCTGGCTGGTGCTGGTGGCCCCCGGCTGGCTCTGAGCAGCACCGGCGCGACCACGATGAGACGTCCACCGGCCACACCCGCGGAGGCAGCTGTGAGCGCACCCCGAGAGACCTCGACCGAGGACCACCCGCCCCTGACCGGCATCACCGTGCTCGAGGTGGGCGTCTTCATGGCCGCCCCCTACGCGTCGATGCAGCTGGCCGACCTGGGTGCCCGGGTGATCAAGGTCGAGGACCCCCGGTCGGGCGACCCGGTGCGGGCCAGCGGCCCCTTCCTGGACGGGGAGAGCTCCCCGCACCTGCGGCTGAACCGGAACAAGGAGTCCGTCGCGCTGGACCTGAAGTCCGCGGCAGGCAAGCAGGCGTTCCTGGCGCTGGTCGAGACCGCGGACGTCGTCATCGAGAACCTGCGGCCCGGCGCGATGGCCCGGCTGGGGCTCGACGCCGCCGGGATCTGGGCGGTCAACCCCCGCGTCGTCTACGCGTCGGGATCCGGCTGGGGCCAGGACGGGCCGCTGGCCCCGCTGCCCGGGCTGGACATCATGGCCCAGGCGCGCAGCGGAATCATGAGCATCACCGGCACCCCCGGCGGCGAACCGGTCAAGGTCGGCGTCCCGGTCTGCGACCTGGTGTGCGGCCTCTACCTGGCGCTGGGGGTGACCGCGGCGCTGCGCGAGCGGGACCGCACCGGCGTCGGCCAGTCCCTCGACGTCTCGCTGTTCGAGGCCGGCGTGAGCCTCGCGGTCTGGGAGGCCGGCAAGTACTTCGCCACCGGGGAGGTCGGCGGCCCGCTGGGGTCGGCGCACCAGAGCCAGGCGCCCTACCAGGCGTTCCAGACCGCCGACGGCTGGATCACGATCGGCGCGAACACCCCGAACACCTGGGCGGGGCTCTGCCGCACCCTGGACATGACCGCCGAGCTCGCCGACGAGCGCTACGCCGACGCCGGCCGCCGGCACGCCCGCCGCGGCGAGCTGCTCGACGTCATCGAGTTCCGCACCCGCAGCCGCACCACCGCCGACCTGTCGGCCGCCCTGGGCGAGGCCGGGGTGCCGTACGCGCCGATCAACGACTACGGCCAGGTCTTCACCGACGAGCACCTCGGTGCCCGCGACTTCTTCTGGGACGCCCCGCACCCGGCCCTGGGCCCGGTCCGGCAGATCGGCTCGCCGATGCGCTTCTCCCGCACGCCCGCCGTCCGTGGCGTCGCCGGCCCCCCACTGGGCGCCGACACCCGCGCGGTGCTGACCCGCTCCGGGGTGCCGGCCGAGGTCGTCGACGCCGTGAGCCCCCGGGCGGACCGGGCATGAGCCAGCTGCAGGTCACCCAGGACGGCGCCGTGCTGACCGTCCTGTTCAACCGCCCCGAGGCACGCAACGCGATGACCTTCGCGATGTACGAGGGCCTGGAGGAGGCGTGCGCCCGGGCCGACGAGGACC
>JAOPVN010000096.1 GCA_025966175.1 Modestobacter sp.
CCTGCTGGACCCGGGGACCCCCGGCCGGATCCGCGCCGTCCTCGACTGGGAGATGTCGACCCTGGGCGACCCGCTGACCGATCTCGGCATGCTCTTCGTCTACTGGCCGCAGGCCGGTGAGGACCGCGCCGTGTCGGTCACGTCGGTCTCGGCGCTGCCCGGCTTCCCGACCCGACTGGAGCTGGCCGAGCGGTACGCGCAGCGCAGCGGCGCGGACCTGGCCGACCTGAACTGGTACGTGGGCTTCGCGTACTTCAAGTTCGCCGCGATCGTCGCCGGGATCGTCGCCCGCTCGGCCGCCGGAGCGATGGCCGGCAAGGACACGACCGGCTACGCGGACCGCATCGACCCGTGCGTCGAACTGGGACGCGCCGCGCTCGACGACGGTGCGCTGTAGGCGCTCCGCGCGCCGCTAGGGTCTGCCGCGTGTGCGATCTCGCTGACGTGAGGGAACCGTGAGCGAGGCCACCGAACGGCGCCCCGCGGGCGTTCGGCGGCGCCGTCCGCTGCCCGCCCTCATCTTCCTGCTGGTCCTCGCCCTGGGGGCGCTGGTCGTGTGGTGGAACGTGCTCACCGACGAGCACGCCCGCAACGACGCCCAGGCCGCCGCCTGCAGCATCGCGAGCGCGGCACCGCCCTCGCTGGACCCGTCGACGGTGACCCTGCGCGTGTACAACGCCAGCGACCAGGCCGGCAAGGCCAACGAGGTGGCGAACGTGCTCCAGGAGCGCGGCTTCGTGGTCGAGGAGATCGCCAACGACCCCACGAGCAACGAGGTCACCGGCGTGGGCGAACTGCGGTTCGGCGCGGCCGGCGCCGACGCGGCCAGTTACGTGAAGCTCTTCCTGCCCGGAGCCACCGAGCGCAAGGACACCCGCGCCGATGCGCTGGTGGACCTGGTCATCGGTCCGGAGTTCACCGGCCTGGCCACCCCGGAGGAGGTCGCCGCGGCCCTGTCGCCGATCGCGAGCGCCGAGAGCGCCTGCTGAGCTCCGCTCCCCGCAGGTGCCTCACTGCCCGGCGTGCAACCGCTCCAGCAGTTCCAGCAGCGGCTCGGCGACCGTCGGGGCGGCCGCGACGGCCATCGGCTCGGCGAAGGGCCGGCCCGCGGTCCCGGTGACCACCAGTCCGGCCTCCGCGGCCACCAGCGCGCCGGCGGCGTGGTCCCAGGGCTTGAGGTCCAGCTCGTAGTAGGCGTCGACCCGGCCCGCGGCGGCCGAACACAGGTCCAGCGAGGCGCAGCCGTTGCGCCGGATGTCGCGCACCTCGGGCAGCAGCTGCGCGACGACGGCGCCCTGCACCCGGCGCTGCTCCACCCGGTACCCGAAGCCGGTGGCCACCAGCGTCTGCTCCAGGGACACCGGGGCGCTGCCGTGCAGCTGCACCGCCGCGGCGCCGGGTGCGGTCAGCCAGGCGCCCTGCCCACGGACGGCGGTGAACAGCTCGCCGGTGGCGACGTTGAGCACCACGCCGACCTCGGTCCGGCCGTCGACCTCCCCGGCGATGGAGACGGCGTAGGCCGGCAGCCCGTAGAGGAAGTTGACGGTGCCGTCGATCGGGTCGACCACCCAGCGCACCCCGCTGGTGCCCTCGCGCGACGCGCCCTCCTCCCCCAGCACGCCGTCGTCCGGTCGGGCCGCCAGCAGCCGGCGCACGATCAGCGCCTCGCTGGCGGTGTCGACGGCGGTGACGACGTCGACCGGGCTGGACTTGGTGTCGACCTGGTCGGCAGCCGTGCTCCGGCCCGCGCCGACGAGCTCGGCGGCCTCCTCCGCGGTGGCCCGGGCGAGCTGCAGGAGCTCGGTCTGCAGATCGGGCTGGGCGGCACCGGAGGTCATCACGGAGAAGGATCCTGCCCGATCTGCACCACGGTGGGCGCGACGGTCGCTAGCCTTCGGCTCGTGCAGGGCTTCGGAGTGGACATCGGTGGCAGCGGGATCAAGGGCTGCGTGGTCGACCTGGACAAGGGCGAGCTGGTCGGTGAACGGGTGCGCATCCCCACCCCGCAACCGGCCCTGCCCGATCCGGTCTACGGCGTGGTGGCCGACATCGTCGGTCGGTTCGGCTGGGAGGGGCGCATCGGCGTCACCTATCCCGGCGTCATGAAGCACGGCGAGGCGTTCACCGCCGCCAACATGGACGCGTCGTGGATCGGCACCGACGTGGCCGCCGGCCTCGAGGCGGTCATCCCCGGCACGGTCCAGACGCTCAACGACGCCGACGCCGCCGGGATCGCCGAGATGGCCTACGGCGCGGGGCGGGGCCAGCGCGGCCTGGTGCTGATGCTCACCTTCGGCACCGGCATCGGCAGTGCGCTGTTCATCGACGGCGTCCTGGTGCCCAACACCGAGTTCGGGCACATCGAGGTCGACAGCGAGGACGGCGAGCGGCGTGCCTCGGCCGCGGTTCGTGAGCGCGAGGACCTCAGCTACCCACACTGGGCCAAGCGGGTGGACCGCTACCTGGACACCCTGGAGCGGAGCCTGTGGGCCGACCTGATCATCGTCGGCGGCGGGGTGAGCAAGAAGGCCGACAAGTGGGTGCCGTTGCTGTCCACCCGCACGAAGGTGGTCCCGGCGCAGCTGCTCAACGACGCCGGCATCGTGGGTGCGGCACTCGCCGCAGAGCAGCACATCGGCCAGTGAGGCCGCTCCGCGGGGGGCAGGACGGTCGCCGTCCTCCCCCTGCGGAGGGAGCGCGCAGGTCATCGAGCCGCTCCCGGACGCAGAACCGGTGGACCGCCGCGCGCGCGTCGTTACAATGGAAGAGCCCCACGGCGCCGCTCTCCCAGCCAGCAGGTCATCCCCCGCCCCCAGCACGGTGAAACACCCCATGGTGTCTCCCCTCGCCAGGCACGTCGGTGGGCCCTGCCGCCGGGTGGCGTCCGGGGCCGCTGCCCGCGGGCCACACGGTCCTCGAGGAACGCACTGCAGTAGTACGGGAAGGAATCCTGAGTGCCCGCCGACCAGCCAGGACCGGAGTCGAACACGGTGAGCAGCCCCAGTCGCACCAGGACGGTCGCCGCCCGTTCCAGCGCCTCGTCGCCCGCCACCGCCCCGGTGACCACGGCAGCCAAGAAGGCCCCCGCAAAGAAGGCCCCGGCGAAGTCCGCCGGTGCGGCCGCCAAGAAGACCAGCGCCACGCGCAAGCCGACGATCGCCCCGTCCCCGGGCGCCGGCGAGGGCACCGTGCTGACCGCTGTCGCCTCCGACGGCTCGTCCGTCGTCGTCGTCGACGCCGGCGCCGAGGGCCTCAAGCTCGACGAGACCGTCGTCACCGGCAAGGACGGCGTCGCCGTCGCCGAGACCGACGAGAAGGACGGCGAGGGCGGCGACTTCGAGTGGGACGACGAGGAGGAGTCCGAGGCGCTGCGCCAGGCGCGCAAGGACGCCGAGCTGACCGCGTCGGCCGACTCCGTCCGCGCCTACCTCAAGCAGATCGGCAAGGTCGCGCTGCTCACCGCCGAGGAGGAGGTCGACCTCGCCAAGCGGATCGAGGCCGGGCTCTACGGTGCCGAGCGGCTGCGCCAGGTCGAGGAGGAGGGCCAGAAGCTCTCCCCGCAGATGCGCCGCGACCTGAACTGGATCGTCCGTGACGGCGAGCGCGCCAAGAACCACCTGCTGGAGGCCAACCTCCGCCTGGTGGTCTCCCTGGCCAAGCGCTACACCGGCCGCGGCATGGCATTC
>JAOPVN010000101.1 GCA_025966175.1 Modestobacter sp.
CGGCCACGCGGAGGGCCCGGGCGATGGCGCCGGGGCGGAGGGCCCCCGGGACGCCGCTCTCGACGCTGTCCACGACAGCCGCGGCGGCCTGCAGGGCCCGTCGTTCCGGGCCGGCGGGGTCCCACAGCCAGGGCAGCATGACGACCACCCAGCTCAGCGCCGCCGCCGCGGTGGCGGCGGCGACGTGCTGCGCGACGACGTCCGGCGCCGACCCCAGGGCACTGGCGCTGCCGCCGACGATGATCGGCGACAGCGCGCCGGGCTGGCCGATGCGCCAGATCGCGGTCGCCGCCGTCGCGACCGCCGCGATGGCGCCCAGGACGACGACGAGCAGCAGCGGGTGTCCACCGGTCAGCCCACCCAGTCCGATGGCGGAGACGATCATGACGGCGACCCCGGCCGAGATCCACGCCCGCCGCCGGTAGGGCAGCGAGTGCGCGTACACGGCGGTGAAGCCGCCCAGCGCCGCCGCGGAGCCGGGGCCGGGGTGCCCGAGGGCCAGCCCGAGCGCCAGGGGGACGGTGACGCAGAACGCGGCGGACAGCGCCCGGCGGCCGTTGAGCGACCAGAGGGTCCTCAGCGCGGGCACGGGCGGGCCGAGCAGGTGCGGAGCGACGCGGCGGATGGGGGAGGAGGTGCCGGCCACGGCCCTCATGATCTCCCGCCCGCACCGCTGGTGTCGTCGGCGGGGATCACTGCGGGCGGGCGAGATGGGTCACCCGACACTTCCCTTCAGGAGAAGCCGACCACCGCATGCGGGGTGTAGGGCTCCTCCAGCCGGGCGATCTCCTCGGCCGACAGATGCAGGTCGACGGCGGCCACGGCGTCGTCCAGGTGCCGGTCCTTGGTCACCCCGACGATGGGCGCGCTCACCACCGGCTTGCTCAGCACCCAGGCCAGCGCCACCTGCGCCCGCGGCACTCCCCGCGCCTCGGCGATCTCTGCGACCCGGCGGACGATCTCCCGGTCGCCCTCGTCGGGGTCGCCGTAGAGGCCGCTGCCGAACTCGTCGTTCTCCGAGCGGGTGGTGGTCTCCTCCCAGTCGCGGGTCAGCCGGCCGCGGGCCAGCGGGCTCCACGGGATGACGCCGATGCCCTGGTCGGCGCAGAGCGGCAGCATCTCCCGCTCCTCCTCGCGGTTGAGCAGGTTGTAGTGGTCCTGCATGGAGACGAACCGGTGCCAGCCGTGCTCGCCGGCCAGGTACAGCGCCTTGCTGAACTGCCAGGCCCACATCGACGACGCGCCCAGGTAGCGGACCTTGCCCGACCGGACGGCGGAGTCCAGGGCCTCCAAGGTCTCCTCGATCGGCGTCTTCGGATCCCAGCGGTGGATCTGGTAGAGGTCGACGTAGTCGGTGCCCAGCCGGGCCAGGCTCGCGTCCAGCTCGGCGAGGATGGCCTTGCGGGACAGCCCCGCGCCGTTGGGCCCGGGCCGCATCCGGCCGTGCACCTTGGTGGCGAGGACGACGTCCTCCCGGTCGGCGAAGTCCCGGATCGCCCGGCCGGTGATCTCCTCGCTGGAGCCGGCGGAGTAGACGTTCGCGGTGTCGAAGAAGGTGATCCCGGCGGCCAGCGCCTTCTCGATGACCGCCCGGCTCTCCTCCTCGGGCAGGCTCCACGGATGGCCGCCGCGGGCCGGGTCGCCGAAGCTCATCATCCCGAGACAGATGCGCGAGACCTGCAGACCGGTGGTGCCGAGGCGGGTGTACTCCATGCCCCACCCTTGCCCGGAAGGTGTGCGCTGCAACCTCAGGGGAGAGTGGCGTAGAGCTCGGCGACCCGGGCGCGCACGTCGGGAGTCAGCTCGGTGAACGGCTCGAGCTCGATCGGCCGTGCCCGGCTGCGGCCGGCCCGCCAGACGCCGACCACGGTGCCGGCCTGCACCGCGGTGGCCCGGAACATGCCGTTGTTGCCGGGCACGATCCGGTCGGCGAACGCGGCCGGCACGGTGCAGCTGCGGTCGGCGTAGCCCAGCACCAGTTCGTCGAAGCCGGGCAGCAGGTGCACCCCCTCGGCCTCGGCGCGGGCGGCGGCCAGCCGGTCGGGGGTGGCTGGGTCCATCCAGTGCTCGACGCCGCCGACGTCCAGCCGCTCCAGCTGCGGGGCGACGATCGTCAGCCCGGCCTTGACGTCACGCACGAGCACGCCGGCCCAGCGCACCAGGTCCTTGACCGTGGCCGGACCGTGGCCGGTGAAGAAGCGCAGGACGAGCTCGGCCAGCGCCTCGTCGCGCTCCAGCCGCCGGGGAGCGGGCAGCCACTCGTCGAGCAGGACGAACAGCTGGTCGCCGCCGGCCGTCGGGCCGAGGCAGAGCGTGCCGGTCTGCGCCAGGTACCAGAGCAGGTGGTAGCCGCGTTGGCCCGCCACGGACACCCCGCCGTCGGCGATCGCGCTCAGCAGCTCGGCGCGGGACAGCCGGCGCCCACCGACGAGGGCGGCGACGGCCAGGTCGCGGGCCTGCTCGACGTCGTCGTCGGTCAGCTCCAGGGCGGCGCGGCGGGCGGCCACCCCGGCCAGCGCCCGCGGGCCGAGCAGCTCCAGCATCCACGGGAGGTCGTCGGCAGCGGTCAGGTGCAGGGTGCCGCGCATGGGCCAGGAGCGGACCACCTCGCCGGCGTCCAGTGCCGCCTCGACGGCCGCCCGGGTGCCACCCGCGGTGCGCAGCGCCACCGAGGTGAGCGCGCCGGGCAGGTCCTGCCCCTGCACGGCGGTCAGCCTGCGCACGGCCTCGCCGGGCGTCGCCGCCCGCGGCCCGACCAGCCGCTGGGCGGCCATCCGCAGCAGGGAGAGCTCGTTCATGGGCCCCACCCTGGCAGCCGGGTCCGACAGTCTCTGCGCCGACCTCGTCGACGATCCGCGCCGGCCACCAGCGGGGATCCGGCGCCACCCGTCCGCACTGTCACGGCGCCGTCATCCGCAGGCAATGACCGCTCCCTAGGTTCGGGCGCACCCGATCCGGAGAGGAACCGATGACCGACGTCCCGCTGATCGACCTGACCCCCTGGTACTCCGGTGATCCCGTGGCTCGCCGCCAGGTGGCCACCGACGTCGACCGCGCCCTCTGCGAGGTCGGGTTCCTGTTGGTGACCGGTCACCCGGTGAGCGCCGTGCTCGCCGACCGGCTGCGGGAGGAGGTCCGGCCGTTCTTCGCCCTGCCGACGACGGACAAGGCCGAGCTGGCCTGCTTTCCCGGTGGCCGCGGCTGGATCCCGGCCGGCGCGGAGGCGAACGCCCGCTCCGACGGGCTGGACACCCCGCCGGACCTGAAGGAGTCGTTCACCTTCGGGCCGGAGGTGCTGCCGCCGGCGGTCGTGGGGACGGCGGAGGAGGAGTGGTTCGGCCCCAACAGCTGGCCGGCCGAGCTCCCCGCCCTGGAGCCGGCGGCCACGACGTACGCCGACGCCTGCGCCGCGCTGGCCGAGGACCTGCTGCGGGTCCTCGCCCTCGCCCTGGACCTCGACGAGGACTTCTTCGTCTCCCGCTGCACCGGCAACACCTGGAGCGTCAACCTCAACTGGTACCCGGCGCGCGAGGTGGTCGGGTGCGTGCTGCCGGGGCAGATGCGGATCGGCCAGCACACCGACTTCGGCATGCTGACGCTGCTGGACCGCCAGCCCGGCTCCGGGGGGCTGCAGGTGCGCGCGCTGGACGGCGCGTGGGTCGACGCCCCGTTCGTGCCCGGTGCGCTGACGGTCAACGCCGGTGATCTGCTGGCCCGCTGGACCGGCGACCGGTGGCGCTCCACACCGCACCGGGTGCTGCCGCCGCCGGCGGAGATCCCCACCGAGGAGCTGCTGTCCCTGGTCTTCTTCCACGAGGCGGACCCGCTGACCGTGGTCGAGACGCTGCTCACCGCGGCGGCCGGCCCGACGCGCTACGAGCCGGTGACCGCCGGGCAGTTCCTGCGCAGCCGGATGGACTCCATCACCGTCGGCTGACCGCAGTACCGTGCGCCCATGATGGGGATGGGCAACCTCGGCCCGGACGGACGACGGCGGCAGCGCCTGGTCGCCGGGATCATCGTCGCCGCGATGCTGCTGGCCGCGGGGGCGGTGCTGCTGGGCTCGGTGCTCTGACCGACTGAGCAGTTCCGGTCGGCGACACGGCCGGACACGCCGCGCGCGACGGCGCCACCTGCTCACTCGGCGCCGGTCGCGAACGGGTTTGCCGCAGCCAGGAGAATGGGTCCGTGGGCTACGTCGACGTCACCGGGATCCGGCACACCCTCCCGGATGGGCGGGTGCTGCTCGACGACGTCGCCTTCCGGGTCGGCGAGGGCGCGTGCGCCGCGCTCGTCGGTGAGAACGGCGCCGGCAAGACCACCCTGCTGCGGATCATCAGCGGCGACCTGGTCCCGGAGGCCGGCTCGGTCGCCCGCACCGGCGG
Source organism: Modestobacter sp. (assembly GCA_025966175.1). Classification (GTDB taxonomy): domain Bacteria; phylum Actinomycetota; class Actinomycetes; order Mycobacteriales; family Geodermatophilaceae; genus Modestobacter. The sequence goes on from JAOPVN010000101.1 coordinate 4,386, forward strand.
GCTCGGCGTGATGCGCCAGTTCATCGGCTCGGTCCGCGACGACACCACGGTGCAGCGGTTCCTCGTCGGCCTCGCCCCGCCCGCCGTCCGCGAGGCCTGGGACGCCGTCGAGGCCGCCGAGCTGGCGATGATGGAGATCGACGACGAGCCGGCCCAGATGGCCTACGCCAACGCCCTCGGGCACTGGGGCGACGTGGGTGGCTACGACGTCGAGGTCACCTGGGACACCGTCACCGTCGCCGCCCTCGGGGTGCCCTACGACGGCTGCAAGTACCGCGAGCTGACCACCCTCTCCGGCGGTGAGCAGAAGCGCCTCGCGCTGGAGTGCCTGCTCCGCGGGCCCGACCAGGTGCTGCTGCTCGACGAGCCGGACAACTACCTCGACGTCCCCGGCAAGCGCTGGCTCGAGGAGCGGCTGATCGAGACGCGCAAGACCGTGCTGTTCGTCAGCCACGACCGCGAGCTGCTGGCCCGGGTCGCCGACCGGGTCGTCACCGTCGAGGGCGGGACGGCGTGGGTGCACGGCGGCAACTGGGCCGGTTACCCCGCGGCCCGGACCGCCCGGCACGAGCGGATGGCCGAGCTGCGCAAGCGCTGGGACGAGGAGCACGAGCGGCTGATCGACCTGGTCCGCACGCTGCAGCAGCAGGCGAAGAACTCACCGGACATGGCGGCCCGGTACCACGCGATGCAGACCCGGCTCGCCAAGTACGAGGCCGCCGGGCCGCCGCCGGAGCGGCCGCCGGACCAGCAGGTGGCCATGCGGCTGCGCGGTGGCCGGACCGGGGTGCGAGTGGTGATGGCCGAGCAGCTGGAGCTGTCCGGGCTGATGCGGCCGTTCGACCTGGAGGTCGAGTACGGCGACCGGGTCGCCGTCCTGGGCTCCAACGGTGCCGGCAAGACGCACTTCCTGCGGCTGCTGGCCGGTCAGGACGTCGCGCACACCGGTGGCTGGCGGCTCGGGGCGCGCGTCGTGCCCGGCTTCTTCGCCCAGACCCACGCCCATCCCGAGTGGCTGGACCGGACGCTGGTCGACCTGCTGTGGCACGGCGAGCCCGGGCGGCCCGGGGTCGACCGCGGCCGGGCGATGGCCACGCTGCGCCGCTACGGGCTCGCCGAGCAGGGCGACCAGCTGTTCCGGTCGTTGTCCGGCGGGCAGCAGGCGCGGTTCCAGGTGCTGCTGCTGGAGCTGTCCGGCGCGACGCTGCTGCTCCTCGACGAGCCGACCGACAACCTCGACGTGCTGTCGGCCGAGTCGCTGGAGCAGGCCCTGGACGCCTTCGACGGCACGGTGATCACGGTGACCCACGACCGCTGGTTCGCCCGCACCGTCGACCGGTTCCTGGTCTTCGGCTCCGACGGGCGGGTCTACGAGGCGCCCGAGCCGGTCTTCGACGAGGGCCGGGTGCAGCGCACGCGCTGACCGGGTCAGCGCCCGCCGACGACCGGCGCCGGGTGGCTGTGCTGCGCGGCGAGCACCTCGCTGGCGATCCGGTGTGCGTTCGCCATCACGGTGAGCGTGAACGTGGTGGAGGCGACGGTCGGCAGCACCGAGCCGTCGACGAGGTGCACCCGGTCCCACTGCGGGAGCCGGCCCCAGCGGTCGGTGCCCGGCGTCCGGCCCTCCGCCGGTGAGCTGCGGTGCGGAAAGGCCCCGCCGAAGTGGTAGCTCTTGCCCGCTCCGGTGAGGGTCACGTGCGTGCGCAGCGGCCACAGGTCCAGCCGGGGAGCTGCCGCCTGCAGGCGGCGCATCACCGCGCGGAGCATCGGCGGCCGGGGAGTCGTCTCGTCGGGCACGAGGGTCACCTCCGGCAGCTCGTCGAGTCCGACGGCCCGGGGGACGACGCGGACGGTGGGGGAGGCCCAGGAGGGCAGGTACCCGAACCCGACGGTGAGCCGGCGCACCAGGGCCCCGGCGGCCGCTGCGCCCGGGCCCGACCGCAACGGCAGGGGTAGCGCGTCCAGCATCGCCGGGTTGTAGGGATAGCAGTGCACCTGCGAGGTGTCGCGGGCCTGCTCGTCGAAGGACACCAGGATGTTGAACTGGTTGAGGGTGAAGTCCTGCGTGCCCGCCCGCCGCGGGTCGGCCACCGGACGCGCGGACACGAAGGGCACCAGGAACTGGCGGGACTCCGCGAGCTCCAGGGACGCCGGTGGGTCGGGCAGGGAACCGAGCACCAGCCGGGTCGTGCCGAGCGCGCCGGCGCCGACGAACAGCCGGTCGGCGCGGAACTCGTGGCGGCGGTCGGACCCCAGCTCCCGGGCGCGGACGACGGCCTCGTCGCCGTCCTGCCCGATCCGCTCGACGAGCAGCCGGTCCAGGTACCGCACGTTGGGCAGCCGCCGGAGCCAGTCCATGGTCTGGGCGGCGCTGTAGATCAGCGAGTACGGGCAGCCGGTCATGCACAGCCCGCAGCGGGTGCACCCGTCGGCGCGCAACGCCAGCCGGGCCCGCCCCACGATCACCCCGTGCCGGCGGAGGGCCTCCCGGTGCCGCGCGGTGCGCGCCAGCACGTCCTCGGCGCGGGGGCCGAGTGGTGGCAGCGGGCTGCGCGGGTTCAGCAGCGGGAACACCTCGGCCAGGTCGTCGTCCTCGCCGGCCAGCGGCACCTCGTCCAGCACCGCCCGGTAGTGCGGCTCCATCTCCTGCCAGGAGAACGGCCAGGCGTCGAAGGTGCTGCGCGAGAAGGGCATCACCTGAGCCCCCCACACGGTCGTGAAGCCCCCGTAGGCGGAGGAGACGACGTCGAGGTTGGTGTCCGCCGGCTCGCCGCGCACCCCGGTGGTCTGGCCCAGGTCGCGGAACGGGTAGTCGGAGCCGTAGGCCCGCTTCTGCGGGATGCCGCGGCTACCGCGCCCAGCGGAGCGGGCGCTGACCAGGGCCAGGTCCGGTGGTGCCCAGCCGACCGGGTCGCTGACGGACAACCGCTGCAGCGCCTGCTGCTGCTGGTCCTCCAACCGACCGCCCAGGTCCAGCACGGTGACCCGGTGCTGCGGCTGCGCGGCGAGGACGGCGGCGACCGTGACCGCCGAGGCGCCCGACCCCACCACGAGGTACGAGGGCGGCCCCGTCACGCCGGGTCGAGGCCGGCGGTGAGGGACTCCGGCAGCCGGCCGCTGCGCAGGTCGAGCCGGCCGCGCAGGTGCCCGACGGCCGCAGCCGTCAGCCCGCCGACGATCGCCGCTGCCTGGCGGACCGCATCGGTGTCACCGCGCAGGCCGCGTCGCAGCCGGTGGACCACCGTCCCGGCCATGCGGCCGGCGAACTCCAGCTCGGCCCGGATGTTGCCGGCCTCGCCCATGTCGGAGAAGGCCCGCACCTTGCCGCGGTTGATCGCGTAACACCGTCGCCAGAAGTAGTTCCAGGTCAGCCGCTCGGGGTGCACGAAGTGGTGGATGACGGCCTTCGGCTCGTAGACCACCGCGGCGGCGCCGTGCGCCGCGGCGACCCGGTGCGAGAGGTCCATGTCATCGTGCTTGTCCGAGTGGAACCCGCCGAACGAGCGCACCGCGGCGGTGCGTGCCGACATGCTCGCGCCGATCAGGTGGCGGACCGGTTGACGTACGTCGGGCAGCCCCGCGTAGTGGCAGCCGAAGACCCAGTCGAACTCGTGCGGGAACCACCCCGGGCGGGGCACCTCCTGGCGCGGCAGAGGCGCTCCACCGACGGCCACCGCCTGCTCGTCCTCGGCGTACACGCGCAGCAGCCGCTCGAGCCACGTCGGGTCGGCCTCGGCATCGTCGTCCAGGAAGGCCACCACCTCGGCGGTGACCCGCTCGACGGCCGTGTTCCGGGCGGACCCGAGTCGCCCCGGGTAGCGGTTGGGGAACACCTGGACCGCCGGAGCGCCAGAGGCGTCGCCCCAGTGCCGCAGACATCGCTCGTACAACTCGTCGTTGTGGTCGATGCACAGCAGGATCGAGCGAGGCATGACCGACTGGCGTTGCACCGAACCGATGGCCCGGGTCAGCAGGTCCCATCTCTGGTCCGTGTAGGTGCACACCACCACGTCCGCTGAGGGCAGTGGAGCCAGGTCCGCTGATGCCATGCGGTTCTCCTCGGTGGCAGGCACGGAGCCGGTCCGGTGGAGCTGTGTTGGCGGCAGAAGCTAGCAGCGCTCACAGCCGACAGACAGGTGTCAGCGCGCCGTTGATCAGGTCTTTCGTGCGAGATCGACCATGTGTGCGGCTCTCGCCACGGTGCGTGGTCAGCGCGCCGACGACCGCGTCGCCGCGGCCCCCTTCGCCCGGATCCGTTCCGTCGGCTGCGCGTCTCGGCGGGTGATCTCGCCTGGTCCCGGTGGAGGTCAGAGGTCGGGGTCGAGGGTGCCGTCGCCGCCGATGCGGTCCAGCTCCGCCAGCTCCACCGGGCCCAGCACCCGCGCGGCCGCCTCGAGGTTCTGCTCCAGGTGCGCGATCGACTTGGTGCCCGGGATGAGCACCAGGTTCGGGGAGCGGGCCAGCAGCCAGGCGAGCGCGATCTCCATTGGCGTGGTCTCCAGCCGCCGCGCCACCGTCTCCAGTGCGGCGGACTGGATCGGGGTGAACCCGCCGAGGGGGAAGAACGGCACGTAGGCGATGCCCTCCCGGGCGAGCGCGTCGACCAGCGGGTCGTCGTCGCGGTGCACCAGGTTGTAATGGTTCTGCACGCAGGCGACCGGAGCGATGCCCTGCGCCTCGGCGACCATCTGCGGGGTCACGTTGCTGACCCCGATGTGCTTGATCAGCCCCTGCTGCTGCAGCTCGGCGAGGGTCTCCATCGGCTCGGCCACCGAGCGCTGCACCGGCGCGGCGAAGCCGGGCATCCGCAGGTTCACCACGTCCATCGCGTCCAGGCCGAGGTGGTCGAGGTTGTCGTGCACCGCCTGGCGCAGCTCGTCGCGGGTGAGCGCCTCGGGCCACTCGCCGTCCGGCGTCCGCCGCGCGCCGACCTTGGTGACGAGGGTGAGGTCCTCGGGATAGGGGTGCAGGGCCTCGCGGATGATCTCGTTGGTCACGTACGGGCCGTAGTAGTCACTGGTGTCGATGTGGTCCACGCCCAGCTCGATCGCTCGGCGCAGCACCGCGATCGCGCCGTCCCGGTCGGCCGGGGGGCCCATCACGTGCGGGCCGGAGAGCTGCATGGCGCCGTAGCCGATGCGGTGCACCGAGCGGTCGCCGAGGGTGAACTGGCCGGACTTCTCCGCCGTCGTCGTCATGACCCGGGACTACCCCCGCGTACGGGGGGCGTCAAACAGTCAGGCGACGGCCAGGACGGCGGGCTGCGGCTCGGCGACCGGCGCGAGCACGCGCTGCCACGCGGCGACGTCGACGTCCACCCGGGCGGCGCACTCGGCGGCCAGCAGCGCGTCGACCTCGGCGGTGAGCGCGGCCCGCTCGCGGCGCTCGGACCGCACGGCCACCAGGGCGATCCCGGTGCCGGCCAGGGCCAGTGCCGCGCCGACCCAGATGGGGGCGGTGTAGCCGAGGCCCGCGGACAGCACGCCCGCGCCCAGCGCGGCGCCGAGGGCGTTGGCGACGTTGAACGCGGCCTGGTTGGCGGCGGAGACGAGGCTCCCGCCGGGTACCTGGGCGACCTCGATGACCCGGTTCTGCACGACCGGGCCGAGGGCGAAGGAGACGATCCCGAAGAGCACCAGCAGGACGACGGCGGCGACGGTGCTGTGCGACAGGAGGGCGAACGCCGCCAGGATGACGGTCACTGCGACCAGCCCCGCGGCCACGAACGACATGCCCCATCGGTCGCCGAGCCGGCCACCGAGCAGCGTGCCGATGGTGGTTCCCACGCCGAACAGGGCCAGCACCACGGTGATCCAGTGCTCGGACAGACCGCCGAGCTCGGTGAGGATCGGGCTGATGTAGCTGTAGACGGCGAACATCGCCGCGAACCCGACCATGGTGAGCCCCAGCACCAGCCAGACGGCGGACCGCCGGAACGCGCTGAGCTCGCTGCGCAGGTCGGTGCGGTCGCCGGCGACGGCGGGCATCCAGGCCAGCAGCCCGGCGATGGTGACCAGCCCGATGCCGGCGACCGCGACGAACACCACGCGCCAGCTCAGCTGCTGGGCCACGAGGGTGCCCAGCGGGACGCCGATGACGTTGGCCACGGTCAGCCCGGTGATCATCAGGGAGATCGCCTGGGTGGCCTTTTCCTTGGGCACGAGCGCACGGGCGGCCACCGCACCGACCCCGAAGAACGCCCCGTGCGCCAACGCGGCGAAGACGCGGGTCGCGACCAGTGCGCCGTAGCCGGGCGCCAGCGCGGACAGCAGGTTGCCGACGGTGAAGAGCACCATCAGCGCGATCAGCGTCTGCTTCGGGGTGAACCGCACGCCCAGCGCGGTGAGCGTCGGGGCGCCGATCACGACCCCGATGGCGTAGGCGGAGATCAGCAGCCCCACCGCCGAGACCGAGACGTCCAGTCCTTCGGCGATCTGGGGCAGCATCCCCATCACCACGAACTCGGTGGTGCCGATGCCGAAGGCACCGATGGCAAGGGCGAGCAGGGCGCGTGGCAAGAGCGGGACTCCGGAGCTGGGAGGCATGAAGGGGCGACGAGCGTCGTCGCCCACCCTGACCCAACGGCACACGCACGGTGTTCTTCCAGTTACCCGTCCATGAAGTGCGTCACGTGCCCTCCGTTCGCCACGGGCCGCGCGCCGGTGGGCACCGGTGCGCGGCCCGTGGGCGGGGGGATCAGGGCCGCAGCAGCACCTTCACCGCGCCGTCCTGCTTCTGCCGGAACGTCTCGTAGGCCTCCGGGGCCTGCTCGAGCGGGACGTGGTGGGTGGCGAAGGTGTCGACGCCGAGCGGGTCCGCGTCGGTGAGCAGCGGCAGGATGTCGGGCACCCACCGCCAGACGTTGGCCTGTCCCATCCGCAGCTGGATCTGCTTGTCGAACATGCGCATCAGCGGCAGCGGGTCGGTCGCTCCGCCGTAGACCCCGGACAGCGAGATCGTGCCGCCGCGGCGCACCGCCTCGATGGCGGTGTTCAGCGCGGCGAGCCGGTCCACGCCGACCACCTGCATGACCTTCTCCATGATCGCGTCGGGCACGAGCGCGCTGGCCTTCTGGGCGAGCGTGGCGCCCGGCGACCCGTGTGCCTCCATGCCGACGGCGTCGATGACGGCGTCGGGCCCGCGGCCGTGGGTCTTGTCCCGCACCCAGGCGACGACGTCGGCCCGGTCGGTGGAGTCCAGGACGTCGATCCCGTTGGCCCTGGCCCGGGCCACCCGCTCGGGCACCGTGTCGACGGCGAAGACCTGCCCGGCGCCCAGGTGCTTCGCCACCCGGGTGGACATGTCGCCGATCGGGCCCAGCCCGAGGACGAGGACCGAGCCACCCGGGACGACGCCGGCGTACTGCACCGCCTGCCATGCCGTGGGCAGGACGTCGGAGAGGTAGACGAAGCGGTCGTCCGCCGGACCCTCGGGGACCTTGATCGGCAGTGTGTTGCCGAAGGGGACCCGCAGGTACTCGGCCTGGCCGCCGGGCACCTGCCCGTACAGCTTCGTGTAGCCGAACAGCGAGGCGCCGAAGCCCTGCTCGCGGTTCTGGGTGGTCTCGCACTGGCTCTGCAGACCCTGGTTGCACATCCAGCAGGTGCCGCAGGAGATGTTGAACGGAACCACGACGCGGTCGCCGGCCTCGAGCTCGGTGACCAGCGGACCGACCTCACGGACGACGCCCATCGGCTCGTGGCCCATCACGTCGCCGACCGTCATGAACGGGGCCATCACCTCGATGAGGTGGAGGTCCGAGCCGCAGATGCCGGTCGAGGTGATCTCCACGATCACGTCGGTCGGGTCCTTGATCGACGGGTCCGGGACGGTGTCCACCCGGACGTCGTCGCGGCCGTGCCAGGTCACTGCGCGCATGCGGTGCTCCTCGGTCTCGGGGGCTCCGGACGGCCGAGGCGGGGTCAACGGGCCGTTCTCGGAGGGTGACGTTCCTCGCCCTTACCCGTCACGGCGCGTTTCGATTCATGACGCGCAACAGTCATGACGTAACGGAGGGTGTCCATTTGGCACTAAATGTTGTGACGCTCGTCACTTGACCCGATGTGCATACCCATTGCGCCAGATCACGAACCGGTCACGCCGTGTTTACATGGGCCCCGCTTCAGCTCGCTCCCGACGGAAGACAGGTGCATGGACCCGCAACATCTCGCCCGGCTCGACGACGACGGATCGGTGCGTCGCAGCAGCACCGGTACCGCGGGTGGCTCCACCGCCACCGCGTCGCCCGAGGGCCACGAGGTGCCGGCGCCGGCGCCCGTCCACCCGCTCGACCCGGCCGGCACGCGTCGCGCCCGGGCTGCCCGCAGCCTCGTGCGCCGATCGCACGCCGGTGGGACGACGATCGTCCTGCAGCCCGACGGCCTCTCCGATGCCTGGCCGCTGCCGGTCGAGGCCGAGACCCTGTGGCTCTCCGACGCGTGGCCGCTCATCGACGTCGACGCCCTGCAGCTGGCCGGGGTCGGGCACGTCGACACGACGGGTGCCGACGACGAGCTCGGCGACACCGGGGTGCTCACGCCCGACGCAGTCGTCGCCGCGGTCGCCGCCGGTCGCGGCCCCCGGCACCGTCGTCCCGCCACCCACACCCGCCGGCCGGCGCTGTACCTCGCCGCGGCACTGGTCGGCGCGGCCGGTGTCGCCGTCACCGTGGCGGCCACCGACTCCTCCCAGGCCGCCCAGGCGGACGAGCCGGTGAGCGTGGCCGAGGAGCTCGGGATGGTCCAGGCCGAGCAGCCCACCCTGAGCGGGGACGAGGCCGCCACCCGCCTGCAGCAGCTCGTCGCGACCCGGGCTCAGCGCGAGGACGCCCAGGCGGCCGCAGCGCAGGTCCAGGCCGACGCCGACCGTGCCGCGGTAGCCGCGGCGGAGGAGGCCGCCCGGCCCCAGGCCGTGCTGCCGGTCCAGGGCGCGCGGCTCTCCAGCGGGTTCGGCTACCGCTGGGGCACCCTGCACGCCGGCATCGACTTCGCCGCCCCGCTGGGCACCCCGGAGTACGCGGTCATGGACGGCGTGGTCGTCCGCGCCGGCGCGGCCAGCGGCTTCGGGCTGGCCGTCTACATCCAGCACGCGAACGGCGACGTCACCGTCTACGGCCACATGCAGGAGATCCTGGTCCAGGAGGGGCAGGCGGTGAAGGCGGGCGAGACGATCGCCCTGCTGGGCAACCGCGGCCAGTCCACCGGCCCGCACCTGCACTTCGAGGTGCACATCGGCGGGATCGCCGGCGAGAAGGTCGACCCGCTGCCCTGGCTGCGCGACCGCGGCGTCAGCGTCTGACTAAGGACCCCGCTGCCCCCCACCACTCGCAGGCTCGCGGCGGGACCCTGCAGCGGGGCCGTTCCAGCACGTCACCCGCTCGCGGCGGGACCCCTGCGAGGGGGTCGGACTGCAGTTCCTGGCATCCACGCCTGATATGCGGCATTCTGCATGTCAGGTGGAGGGCTGGTCAGGGGAGGACGTCGATGGGGCACGACCACGGCGCGGCGCACGGCACCGCGACAGCCGCGCACCGCCGCCGGCTGGCCGTCGTTCTGGCCCTCACCGGGGGCGTGTTCGTCGTCGAGGTGGTCGGCGCGCTCCTGTCCGGCTCCCTCGCCCTGCTCGCCGACGCCGCGCACATGGCGACCGATGCGGTCGGCATCGGCATGGCCCTCGGTGCAGTCACCTTGGCCCAGCGACCCGCCCGCGGCCGGCGCACCTTCGGCTGGCAGCGCATCGAGGTCCTCGCCGCCGTCGCCAACGGACTGCTGCTGCTCGGGGTCGGCGTGTACGTCGTCATCCAGGCCGTTCGTCGGATCGGGGACCCGCCGGACATCCACTCGGGCTGGATGCTCGGGGTCGCCGTCCTGGGCCTGGTCGTCAACCTCGGGTCACTGCGGCTGCTGCACTCCGGGCAGGGCGAGTCGCTGAACACCCGCGGCGCCTACCTGGAGGTCGTGGGGGACGCGCTCGGCTCGGTCGCGGTCATCGTCGCCGCCGTGGTCATCACCACGACCGGCTGGACCGGCGCCGACGTCGTCGCCTCGTTCGCCGTCGGTGCGCTGGTGCTCCCGCGGGCGTGGTCGTTGCTGCGGGAGGCCTTCGACGTGCTGCTCGAGGCGGCCCCCAAGGGCGTCGACCTGGACCAGGTGCGCGCCCACGTGCTCGGCGTCTCCGGCGTGATCGACGTCCACGACCTGCACGCCTGGACGATCACCTCCGGGCTGCCCGTCCTCTCCGCGCACGTGGTCGTGAGCGAGGAGGCACTGGCCGACGGCCACGGCGGCCGGGTGCTCGACGCGCTGTGCAGCTGCCTGGGGCACCACTTCGACCTGGCGCACTGCACCTTCCAGCTCGAGTCGCCCGGCCACCGCGGCCACGAGTCGCCGGTCCACGACTGAGCAAGGACCCCCTCTCCCCATCCCTCGCAAGCTCGGGCGGCCCCGGAAAGGAGGCCGGTCCGGCACGTCACCTGGCTCGCGGTCGGCCCCTCTGCAGGGACCCGCGGCGAGCTTGCGAGGCGTGGGGGGCAGAGGGGTCCTTACGCGGCGTGCACCGGGGCGTCGGTCGGCAGGTCGTCCTTGGTGGCCTTGATCAGCACCGCGGAGACCACGGCACCGAGGAGCAGCAGCACCGCCGCCCAGGTGAAGGCGGTGGTGTAGCCCTCGACCTGGGCCTGCAGTGCGGCGACCGGGTTCTCCGCCGACGGCGGGTTGTCGGCCAGCGCCGCGGTGATGGCACCCACCGAGAGCGTCGCCAGCAGCGCGGTCCCGATCGAGGCACCGATCTGCTGGACGGCCTGCAGCACGGCACTGGCGGCGCCGGCGTCGTGCTCACCCACCCCGACCAGGGCCAGGTTGGACAGCGGGACGAAGGTGAAGCCGAGGCCGAGGCCGAGGAGCAGCTGGCCCGGGAACGGGATCGCCCAGAACGAGGTGTCGACGGCCAGGAACGACAGCAGGAACAGTCCGGCAGCGGCGAGCAGGCCACCGAGCACCATCAGCGGCTTGGGGCCGATCTTCGGCACGAGCGCGCTCGCCACGCCGGCGGCGACCAGCACGCCGAGGGTGGTGGGCAGCGAGGCGAACCCGGCCGCGACCGGCGTGTAGCCGAGCACCTCCTGGAAGTACAGGCTCAGGAAGAAGAAGGCCCCGATGAGCCCGGCGCCGACCAGCGTCGAGGTCAGGTAGGCACCGCCGCGGTTGCGGTCGAGGACCAGCCGCATCGGCAGGAGCGGGTTGCGCACCTTGAACTCGACCACCACGAACGCGGCGACCAGCAGGACGCCGACGATGATGAAGGCCAGTGCCGGGCCGTTCGCCCAGGCGTTGTCCTGCGGGTTCTCCTGGGACGCCTGGGCGACCTTGGTGAAGCCGTAGACCAGAGAGGCGAGGCCGACGGTGACCAGCACCGCGCCGGGGACGTCGTAGCTGGCGTCACCGGGGGCCTTGCTCTCCGGGACGATCCGGATGGCGGCCAGGACCGCGAAGATCGCGACCGGGACGTTGACCCAGAAGCACCAGCG
>JAOPVN010000357.1 GCA_025966175.1 Modestobacter sp.
CTACCTCGGCCAGGCGTCGCTGATCCTGCGCCACCCGGAGGCGGTGGCCAGCCCGTTCTTCCTGCTCGTCCCGAGCTGGGCGCAGCTGCCGATGGTCCTGCTGGCCACCGCCGCGACCGTCATCGCCAGCCAGGCGGTGATCTCAGGTGCGTTCTCCCTGTCGCGGCAGGCGGTGCAACTCGGCCTGCTGCCTCCGGTGACCGTCCGGCAGACCTCGGAGAAGGAGGCTGGGCAGATCTACCTGCCGGGCGTCAACGCCGCCCTGTTCGCCGGCGTCCTCGTGGTCATGCTGTCGTTCCGGTCCGCGGAGCGGCTCGCCACCGCCTACGTCGTGTCCGTCACCGGGGCGCTCGTCATCGACACGCTGCTGCTGCTGGTCGTGGCCCGGGTGCTGTGGAAGTGGCGGCCGTGGAAGCTCGCACTCGCCGCGCTCGCGTTCGGCGGGGTGGAGGTCATCTTCCTGTCCGCCAACCTCTCGAAGATCGCGCACGGCGGGTGGCTCCCGCTGCTCATCGCGGTGGTGGTCTTCACCGTCATGACCACCTGGCGGCGTGGCCGCGAGATCGTGGCCGGGAACCGCCGGCTCCAGGAGGGGCCGCTGCAGGAGTTCGTGGACGAGCTCTACACGAGGGGTCTTCCCGAGGTACCGGGCAGCGCGGTGTTCCCGCACCCGGACAAGGAGACGACCCCGCTGGCGCTGCGGGCGAACGTCGAGCACAACAAGGTGCTCCACCACACCGTCCTGGTCGTGTCGGCCAAGGTCGGCACCGCGCCGCACGTACCCGTCGCCGACCGGTTCACCGTGGACGACCTGGGCCACACCGATGACCGCATCTGGCACCTGTCGATCCGGTTCGGGTTCTCCGACACGCCCAACCTGCCCGAAGCGGTGGGGCAGGCCTGTGCGGCCGGGGTGCTCGACCCCGCGATCCTGGACGAGCCGGGCCCCTCCTTCTTCCTGTCCCGCGGGCCCATCCGGCGCACCCGGGCCCCGGGCATGGCGCGGTGGCGCAAGGTCCTCTTCCTCGCCCTCGCGCGGAACGCCGCCGATCCGACCGCCTACTTCGCACTGCCGGTGGACCGGACGGTGACCATGGGCAGCGCGGTCGACGTGTAGCGGCGGCCGAGGGGCGCGTGGGATCGACCCACCGGACACCTGCGGGTGTCAGCGTCGGGGCAGGGGACGCTCCCCCGGCCGGGCCAGACCTGCACCGGCCCGGGCGGGACCAGGCCGGCCGGCGCGACGACGAGGCGACTGCTCCACCCGGCCGTCGTCCCCCGCGCCGATGCCGGGCCGCACGGGGCGTGCACCGCATGGACCGGGGATCCGGGGACCGCCGGGCCGAAGGGCCCGCCACCCGGCCGGGCACCGCACCGGTCTCAGGACGCCGATCGGCGGTCGTCACCCGCTGCCAGGGCGAGCGCCGCGGTACCCACACGGTCGCCATGGCCGGCGGTGATCCCCTGGGCCGGGTGGTCATTCGCGACCGCACCGGGCCCGTCGTCGTGGACGTCGCCGGACACGTCGTCGGGAACGACCGCGAGCAGGTTGGCCACGGGGGTCGTCAGCGCTACCAGGGTCGAGTCCAGCTCACGGGTCAACCGCTCGACCGCGCGTTCGGTCTGCACGTGACGGCCGTGCGCCAGGGCCAGTTCGACGTGGGCCGTGGCGAGCTCCTGGGTGGCCCGCGCGTGCGCCTGCACCGACTCGGCCTCCACCCGGGCCCGCTCCTCCTCGGCCTTCCGCACCAGCGCGGCGGCCTCGGCGCGGGCCCGCTCCAGCGCATCCACCGCCTCCACCCGGGCCTCGTGGGCCACCTGGCGCAGCCGGTCGCTCTCCACGGCGGCCATGGCACGGACCTCCTGGGCCTGCCGCAGCGCGACGGCGGCGCCCTGCTCCGCCTGCGCACGGACCCGGTCGGCCTCCGCGATGCCGGCCTCCACCAGGTCCGCCGCCTCGTCGGCGGCCAGCCGCAGGATCTCCCCGACCCGTTCGGAGACCCGGCCCAGCTCCCATCCGGCCGGGGACGTGGCCAGGTGCTCCTCGGCCCGCTGCAGGTCGGCCGAGCACTGACCCAGCCGCCGGGTCAGGTCGTCCAGCTCCCTCCCGGCCAGCATCAGTTCCGTCTCCACCCAGGAGACGTAGTTGTCGACCTGGAAGCGGTCGTAGCCGGCCAGCCCACGCCGGAAGCACGGCGCATCGGAGAGCACCTGGTCCAGGTCTCCGGACAGGTTCGGGCGTCGTCTCCGGAGCCGCCGGACGACGGTGAGCTGCACGAGTCGGGTCATCGGGCTCCGCCTCCCTGGGACCACGGCCCGGGTGAGCGCCCGCCCGTGGCATGGCCGGTGCTTGGTGAGCACACCGTGCCAGCGGCTACACCGTCCGCGCGGGGGGCGAAGGACCCTGGTCGGCGGGACGGGTGGCCCGGACGGGGCGGCAGCCCCCCGGTCAGGGCGTCGGGACCGACCAGGACAGGCACGTCCCGACCGGCACGCACGGGCTGATCGTCAGCGTGCCGCCGTGCCGCTCGGCCCGGCGGCGCGCGTCGGTGAGACCGCGGCCGGGGGTGGCGCTGCCCATGCCCACCCCGTCGTCCCGCACGTCGAGGACCAGGCGGTTGCGGCCGGCGGTCACCTCGACCTCCGCGCTGCTCGCCCGGGCGTGGTCGGCGACGTTCCCCAGCGCCTCGCACAGGACGTCCAGCAGGTCCTGGACCAGGTCCGCGGGCAGCTCCTCGGGCACCACCCCGGAGAACCGGAGCGCCGGCTCGAAGCCCAGCCGGTCGGTCCGCTGCGCCACCGCGTCCAGCAGCCGGTCCCGGAGCCCGGCCGCAACGCCGCCGGTGCCCGGCCGCAACGCGAAGACGGTGCTGCGGACCTGGTTGATGATCCCGTCGATGTCGTCCACGCTGGCCCGGACACGGTCCGCGGCGCGGCCCGGCCCCAGACCGGCGAGGGCGCCCTGCAGGGTCAGGCCGACGCTGAACAGCCGCTGGACGATGGTGTCGGCCAGATCGGCGGCGATCCGCTCGCGCTCGTCGAGCATCGTCGCGCGCGCCTGCTCGGCCCGCGCACCGGCCAGTTCGACGGCCAGCGCGGCCTGGTTGGCGAAGCTGCCGGCCATCTCCACGTCGACGTCGGAGAACGACAACCGCCCGGACAGCCGGGCGGCACAGAGGACACCGAGCACCCGGCCGGAGCCGACGAGCGGCACGGCCAGCACCGGGCCCACGTCGAGGCCCGGCCAGGGCACCGAGCCCAGGTCGCCCGCAGTGGCCGCATCGGCCACGCAGACCGCCTCACCACTGATGAACGCGCGCCCCGGCAGTGACCCGTGCTGCGGCAGGGGGGGTACCGGACGCCGCGGGTCCACCGGTCCCAGCATCGCCTCGACCCGCAGCTGACCGTCAGGCCCGCCGCCGTCCTCGGCCGGGCGCACGACGGCCACCAGGTCTGCCCCGGCGACATCGCGCATGCTCTGGGCCACCACGTCCAGCGGGCGCGCACCGTCGTCCCCGTCGGCGAGCAGCCGCCGGGTGATCGCCGAGGAGGCCTGCAGCCACTCCCCGCGCCGGCCGGCCGATTCGTAGAGCCGGGCATTCGAGATCGAGATGCCGGCAGTGGTGGCCAGCGCCCGCGCCAGCTCCTCGTCCTCCGAGGTGAACCGGCCACCCACCAGGTGCAGGTGCCCGAAGACCTCGTCCCGGGCCCGGATGGGCAGGTCCAGCCGGCCACCGTCCCGCCCACCACCCGTTCCGGCGGCCCCTTCCGGGTCCGGGCCGGTGTGCACGAACTCGACCAGCGCGCCCGTGGGCCCGACGACGTCGAGCGCGGCCCGTCTGGCGCCCACCAGCTCGCGGGCCGCCTCGGCGGTCCGGTGCAGCACCGTGGTCAGCGTCAGGTCGCTGGTCACGAGCTGGTTGGCGCGCAGCAGACCCCGGAGCCGGCCCTGGGTGCCGAGCACCTCCTGCGCCCGGTCGACCAGCTGGGTCAGCAGCTCGTCGAGTTCCAGTCGGGGCAGGTCCGGGAAGGACAGGGCCACGGCGTCGTCGTCCCTCCTCGGCGTCGGAAGGCGGGAGTCATCGCGCTCTGCCATGTGGACCCCATCCCCCAGTCCCCGTCACCGCTGCGAGCTCAACGGCGCCATGCCGAACATAGG
>JAOPVN010000114.1 GCA_025966175.1 Modestobacter sp.
GCGGACTGCTCCCGCCCGGCGAGTTCATCGCCGTGGCGGAGGAGTACGAGCTGATCGACCCGCTGACCCGCTGGGTGCTCGGCGCCGCCACCCGGCAGGCCGCCGAGTGGGCGGCCCTGGGCCTGCCCCTGTGCGTCAGCGTCAACGTCAGTGCGGCCACCCTCGCCACGGGCACGCTGGTGGACGATGTCGCAGCGGCGGTCGCCGGAGCGGGACTTCCGCCGGAGCTGCTGCTCGTCGAGCTGACCGAGACCACGGTGGCCGAGGACGCGGAGCGCGCCGCGGCGCAGTTCGCCGCCCTGCGCACCTCCGGCGTCGAGGTGGCGATCGACGATTTCGGCAGCGGCT
Organism: Modestobacter sp.; assembly: GCA_025966175.1. Lineage (GTDB taxonomy): Bacteria > Actinomycetota > Actinomycetes > Mycobacteriales > Geodermatophilaceae > Modestobacter. The sequence continues at coordinate 349 of JAOPVN010000114.1, forward strand.
TCTCCTCGCTCGGGCAGCTGGTCAACATCCCTGCCGGACTGCTCAAGATCGACCGCAGCCTGGTCGCCGGTGCGGCCGACCGCCGGAGCCAGTCGGCAGCGGCCATCGCCGCCGTCGTGGCACTGGCGAGTGCCTGTGGCATGCGCGCGCTCGCCGAGGGGGTGGAGACCGTCGAACAGCTGGCGCTGGCCGCGACGCTGGGCTGCACGTTCGCCCAGGGCTACTACATCGCTCGGCCGATGCCGGCCGACGAGCTGTGGGAATGGGTGCACGAGCGGCCGACCGTCGGCGCCCGGGCCCGCGACCGGCGAAAGTCTTCTGCGGTGCGCGTGTTCCCCACAGGCCACTGAACGCCGCTCGCCAGTGGCGCCTCGGCTTGCGCGGTCCTGGGCCGGGCGACTTCGAGAAACACCGGACTGACGGGCAGGCCGGGCGAGGCGCCCGGCCGGGTGCAGGTTGGTCAGGGGCGTGCCCGGATCCCACGTCTCCATGCCACGGTTCTCGCCGCTCTCGAGGACCGCGTCTGGCAGCTCCGCGCCGCTGATCGCCTCCCCAGGCCGCGCGTCACGCCGACAGTGTGCGTCGTGACCGCGCGGTCACTGGGGACCATCCGGGTGTCGATGCCGGCGCGCAGCGACCGGCCGCGGATCGGGGTCCGCCCCCTGGCGGCAGGCTCCCACCCATCAGGGACTGGACCGCGGGGTGATCAGCGGGTGAGGCGGCCGAGCAGGGCCGACGCCGCGCTGATCGAGGCGATCGCGGCGAGCACCAGCACCAGGAAGTCCAGCCACAGGGTCGTGGGGGTGCCGAGGAGCAGCCCGCGCAGTGCCGAGACCTCGTAGGAGAGCGGGTTGCCCGCGCTGATCGCCTGCAGCCAGCCCGGCATGACCGACACCGGGTAGAGCGCGTTCGAGGCGAAGAACAGCGGCATCATGATCGCCTGCCCGATGCCCATGAGCCGGTCGCGCTTGAGCACCAGCCCGGCGATGGTCACCGAGAGGCAGCAGAAGAACGCCGCGCCGAGCAGGACGACGGCGACCACGCCGAGCAGCTTCAGCGGGTTCGGGGTGAACCGGACGCCGAGCAGCAGCGCCACCACGAGGATCGCCAGCGCCTGGGCCAGTGACCGGATGCCCGCGGCGAACGCCTTGCCCGTCACCAGCGCGGCCCGCGGGGTCGGCGTCACCATCAGCTTGGTCAGCACGCCGGCATCGCGCTCCCAGATGATCTGGATGCCGTAGAAGATCGAGACGAACAGCGCGGACTGAGCGATGATCCCGGCCGACAGGTAGTCCAGGTACGGGACGTCGCCGGTCGGGATCGCCCGCAGCCGGGTGAAGGTCTGCCCGAAGACGACCAGCCACAGGATCGGCTGGATCATCCGGGTGAGCAGCTCCGTGCGATCGTGTCGCAGCTTCTGCAGCTCCACCAGGCAGAAGGTCGAGACGCGAGACAGCAGGAGACCGGCCCCCGCCGTCCGGCCCTCAGCCCAGACGGCCGGCGGTGCGTCGAGTCGAACGGACATTGCGCAGCCCTCCCTTCTCCTCCTCGGCGAGCTGGTCGCCGGTCCAGTGGCGGAAGACGTCCTCGAGCGTGACGTGCGGGCCGAGTGCCGCCTTCAGCTCCGCCGGCGGCCCCATCGCCTGCAGTCGGCCGTGGTGCATGAGCGCCACCCGGTCGCAGAGGGCGTCGGCCTCTTCCATGTAGTGCGTGGTGAGCAGCACCGTCGTGCCGTACTGCTCCTGCAGCTCGCGGACCCGGGCCCAGACGCTGTCGCGGGCCACCGGGTCCAGGCCGACGGTGGGCTCGTCGAGCACCAGCAGCGCCGGCCGGTTGACCAGCGCCTGGGCCAGCTCGAGGCGGCGGACCATGCCGCCGGAGTAGGTCGACGCCAGTCGGTCGGCGGAGTCGGCGAGGTCCATCAGGGCCAGCGCCTCGTCGACCCGGGCCTTGCGTTCCCGCCGGGGGACGTCGAACAGGCGGGCGAACCAGGCGACGTTCTCCCGCCCGGTCAGGGCCCCCTCCACCGACAGCTGCTGGGGCACGTAGCCGAGCAGGCGGCGCACCGCCATCGCCCGGCGGCGGACGTCGAGGCCGAAGACCGCCACCGTGCCTTCCGTCACCGGCAGCAGCGTGACGAGCAGCCGGATCGTCGTCGTCTTGCCCGCGCCGTTCGGCCCCAGCAGGCCGAAGCACTCGCCGGCGTCGACGGTGAGGTCCAGCGCCTCGACCGCCACGTGTTCGCCGAACCGCTGGGTGAGGCCGCGGATCTCGATCGCGGGGGTGGACGTCATTTCTCCTCCAGGTCGTGCAGGGCGCCGACCAGCCGGTTCAGTGCGGGGACGGCGGTGGCCAACGTGCGGGCGTCGTCGGCGGAGAGCCGGCCCAGCGCCTGCGCGGTGAGTTCGGTCCGGTGGTCGCGCCACCCCTCGATGCGCCGGCGGGCGGCGCCGGTGACGTGCAGCCGGGCGACCCGCCGGTCGGCCGGATCCGGCTCCCGGCGCAGCACGCCCGCGTCGGTGAGCTGGCGGACCAGCGTGGACACCGTGTTGCCGGCCAGCCCGAGCGCCTCGGCGGCCTCGCGCACAGCGATCCCGGGCTCGCGGCGGACCAGCCGGACCAGCTCGATCTGCGAGCCGGACAGCGGGGAGGGCAGCGGGCGCCCCGTCGTCCGCCGCAGCTGGCGACGGACGGAGCCGAGCGCCTCGACCAGCGACTCGGCGAGTCGGAGATCGTCGTCCGGAGCAGCGTGGGGAGACGTCACGTCGACAATGATAGCTCTGCTGCAGAGGTACTTGTGGTCGTGCGGCCACCCCCGTGCGCGCTGCGCCCTCGGCGCCGGGTCCTGCCACCGCTGGACGTGGCCGAAGGGGCGCGCGCGGTGCGTGTCTGTCGAGGCGAGCGGGAGGCCGAGTGCTGAGCGGTAGCCTCGCACCGGGCTGCGGGGTCTCCAGATCTCTCGTGCGTCGTCTGGGGCTCCGCTGCGCCCGCCGGGCCTCTAGCT
>JAOPVN010000118.1 GCA_025966175.1 Modestobacter sp.
CGCCTTCCGGGAGATCGCCGACGAGGTCGGCGCGATCCTGATGGTGGATGCCGCGCACTTCATCGGCCTGGTGGCCGGGAAGGCGATCCCCTCGCCGGTGCCGTACGCCGACGTCGTCACCTTCACCACGCACAAGGTGCTGCGGGGCCCCCGCGGCGGGGCGATCGTCTGCAAGGCCCAGCACGCCAAGGCCATCGACAAGGCGGCGTTCCCGATGATGCAGGGCGGCCCGCTCATGCACGCCGTCGCCGCCAAGGCGGTGAACCTCAAGGAGTGCCTGCAGCCCGAGTACCAGGCCTACACCCGGCAGGTCATCACCAACGCCCAGGCACTCACCGAGGGCCTGGCCGCCGAGGGGCTGCGCCCTGTCGCCGGCGGCACCGACACCCACCTGGCGCTGCTGGACCTGCGCGAGGTCACCGACACCGCCGGCGAGCTGGTCACCGGCAAGGTGGCCGAGGCCCGCTGTGACGCCGCCGGCATCGTGCTGAACAAGAACGCCATCCCCTTCGACCCGCAGCCGGCCTCGGTGGCCTCCGGCATCCGGGTCGGCAGCCCGTCGGTGACCACCCAGGGGATGGTGGAGACCGACATGAAGGAGATCGCCTCGCTGATCGGCACTGCGATCCGGGACGCCGACGGCTCCCGCACCGCGCAGGTCGCCGCGGGCGTCCGCGAGCTGGTCGGAGCCCACCCGGCCTACCCCGAGCCGACGCGTACCGCCTGACCCATGCGCGAGTACGCGGTCGTCCTCCTCACCGCCGCCCTGGTCACCTTCCTGGCCACACCGGTGGTCCGGGTGGCGGCGGTCCGCTTCCGGGTGATGGCCGAGGTCCGCGACCGCGACGTGCACGTCATCCCCACCCCCCGGGGCGGGGGAGTGGCGATGTACCTGGGGGTCGCGGCCGGGGTGCTGGTCGCCTCCCAGCTGCCGTCCCTGCAGCGCAGCTTCGAGTTCAGCTCCCAGACGATCGCGGTCCTGGTCGCCGGCGGGCTGATCTGCCTGCTCGGTGTGCTCGACGACCGGTTCGGGCTGGACGCGCTCACCAAGCTCACCGGCCAGATCGCCTCTGCCGGGGTGATGGTGCTGCTGGGCGTGCAGCTGGCGTTCCTGTTCCTGCCGGTCGCCGACATCGGGACGCTGTCGCTGGGGCCGGACGTCGGGGTGCCGGCGACCATCCTGCTGACCGTCCTCACCGTCAACGCGCTGAACTTCATCGACGGCCTCGACGGGCTGGCCGCCGGGGTCTCCGCCATCGCGGCGCTGGCCTTCTTCGCCTACAGCTACCACCTGGGGCTGGTCGGCTACGACGACGTCGCCAGCACGCCCGCCCTGATCACCGCCGTCCTGGCCGGGGCGTGCCTGGGCTTCCTGCCGCACAACTTCAGTCCGGCGCGGATCTTCATGGGCGACAGCGGATCGATGCTGGTGGGACTGATCCTGGCCGCGGCCGCGGTCTCGGCCACCGGGCAGACGGACTCCCAGACGCTCGGGTCGGCGGCGAGCCTGCTGCCGCTGACCCTGCCGTTGCTCGTGCCGTTCGCGGTCCTCTTCATCCCGTTCATCGACCTGCTGATGGCCGTGATCCGGCGTACCCGCCGGGGCCAGTCGCCGTTCAGCCCGGACAAGATGCACCTGCACCACCGGCTGCTGTCGATCGGGCACTCGCACCGCCGGGCGGTCCTGATCATGTACTTCTGGGCGGCGCTGCTCAGCTTCGGCGCGGTCGCGCTCTCCATCACCGGCGGCACCGTCGAGGTGCTGGTCGTCATCGGGGCGCTGCTGATCGTGGGCGTCGTCGTCGTGCTCAGCCCGCGCGCCCGCCGCGCGGCCATCGCTGCGCGGCAGGCCGAGCTCGCTGCCCTCAAGGAGCGCAGCCGTGCGGCGCACCCCGCCAGCCGGACCGTCCGCGGGGGGCGCGGTCGGGGTGGTCGAGGCGGACCACCAGGGGGCCCCGCGCCGGCCGGCTCCGGATCCGTTCCCGGCGGCCCGGTGACCGGTCCGGTCACCTCGGCCGCGGGGCCGACGGCGGGGGTGCGACGGTGAGCGGCGCGGACGTCCCCGTGCCCCGCCGGCCCAGCGACGCCGCGTGGGACCTGGCCTTCCTGCGGGTCGGTCTGCTGGCCACCCTGGCCGTCACGGCGGTCGCGTGCGTCGTCATGGGCGTGCTGTCGAGCTGGGCGGACGCCCTCAGCGTGGTCGTGGGCGCAGCGGTGGTCAGCGTCTTCTTCGGTGTCTCCGGGCTCGTCGTCACGTGGGCCGGCCGGGTGCACGACAGCTACACGCTGCCGGCCGCCCTGGGCACCTTCATGGTGAAGATGCTGCTGCTGGTCGCGGTGCTCCGGGCCCTGCCGGAGGACGGCTGGGTGGACCTGCGGGTGCTCGGCTGGACCGTCGTCGTCGGGGCGCTGCTGTGGAGCGTCGTCCAGGCGCGCTGGGTGTGGACCAAGCCGCTGTACTACGTCACCCCGCCCGCGCCTCCGACGCCCGCTGCGATGCCGGATCCGGGCGCCCGCTCAGCCCGCGCACAGGGGCCCGGGACGGACCCGGAAACCCCCACGACACGCGGCTGATAGGGTCCCGAATCGATGGCCGAGGACACTCCCGAACCTGGGAGCGCCCGACCGCGACCACAGCGCTCCGCCGATGCACAGCCCAGTGGGGCCGACGTCGGGTGGGGGATCACCGGGACAATGCTCTCGGGGATCGTCGTCTGGGGTGGCGTCGGGCTGGCGCTCGACCGCTGGCTGGACACGAGGTTCTTCGTCCTGGTCGGCGTCCTCCTCGGTCTCGGAGTGGCCATCTACCTGGTGGTCGTGAAGTACGCCCCGCCCGTGCCGCCGGCCGGTAAGGGCGCACACGGAACCACCCCGGGTGGCCGACGAGGCCATTCCAGGACGCAGAAGGGACAACGGTGACCTCCAGCGCCCTCGCGCTCAGCGGAGTGCTCGCGGCCAACGGCGAGGGGTTCCACGCCCCCACGGTCGAGGAGTTCTACCCCGCACCGATCGCGTCGTTCTCGCTTCTCGGTCTCGACTTCGAGATCACCCGCATCACGATCATCATGTGGATCGCGACGGCGGCGATACTCGCCCTGCTCGTGTCGGCCGTCCGGCGGCCCACGATCGTGCCGGGCCGCCTGCAGTGGCTGGCCGAGAGCGGCTACTCGGTGGTCCGGGACGGGATCGCCCGCGACGTGATCGGCCCCAAGGGCCTGCCGTTCGCGCCGTTCCTCGCCTCGCTGTTCTTCTTCATCCTCGCCAACAACGCGATGAGCATCATCCCGTTGGCGCAGATCTCGCCGAACTCCAAGTTCGCGATCCCATTGGTCCTCGCGTTGGTCTGCTGGGTGCTCTACAACTGGATCGGCATCCGCGAGCAGGGCGTCGGCAGGTACTTCAAGGATGCCGCGATCCCGCCGGGTGTCCCCGCGGCCGCGTTGATCCTGGTCACGCCGATCGAGCTGCTGCAGGTCTTCATCATCCGGCCGTTCACCCTGGCCGTCCGACTCTTCGCCAACATGTTCGCCGGCCACATGCTGCTGGCGGTGTTCGCGCTGGGCACCTCGTACCTGCTCTTCGTGGGCAACTTCTCGGTGATCTTTGCGCCGTTCTCGTTCCTGATGGCCCTGGCCATGACCTTCTTCGAACTGCTGGTCATCGTGCTGCAGGCCTACGTCTTCACCGTCCTGATGGCGACCTACCTCAGCGGTGCCGTCGAGCCTGCACACTGATCCGCCGCACCGACCTGCACGACCACCTGCACGACCCGCCAGCCGCCCGGGACCATCCGGGCGACCGACACAGGAGGAACACCCCATGACCGAGGTTCTCGCGGCCGTCAACGGCAACATCGGCGCGGTCGGCTACGGCCTCGCCGCCATCGGCCCCGGCATCGGCGTGGGCGTCGTGTGGGCGGCCTACATCCAGGCCACCGCGCGTCAGCCCGAGTCCGCCGGCCTCACCCGCACCTACGCCTTCCTGGGTGCGGCGCTCTCCGAGGCGCTGGCCCTCATCGGCCTGGTCGCGCCCTTCATCTACGGGTGAGCTGGCCCCTTCCGTCGCCCACAGCTGATCTAGGGACGTGCAGAGCATGAACATCCTGGCTGCCGAGTCGCACAATCCGCTGATCCCGCCGATCAGCGAGATCATCGTGGGAGCGATCACCTTCGGCATCCTGCTGCTGGTGCTGGTCAAGTTCGTCTTCCCGCAGATGGAGAAGACGTTCGTGGCCCGCCGTGAGGCGATCGAGGGCGGCATCGAGCGCGCCGAGACGATGCAGGCCGACGCCAAGGCAGCGCTGGAGCAGTACCGCGCCCAGCTCGCCGAGGCCCGCACCGAGGCGGCGCAGATCCGCGACGCCGCGCGCGCCGATGGCCAGCAGATCATCGAGGAGCTCCGCGCCCAGGCGCAGGAGGAGTCGGCCCGCATCGTCGCCCGCGGCGAAGAGCAGCTGGCCTCCTCCCGCCAGCAGGTGCTCAACGAGCTGCGCGGTCAGATCGGCACGCTCGCGGTGGAGCTGGCCGGCCGGGTGGTCGGCGAGTCGCTGGCCGACGACGCCCGCCGCAGCGGCACCGTCGACCGGTTCCTCGACGACCTGGACGGCATGTCCGCCGCCACCGCCGGGGACGCTCGCTGATGCACGCCTCCAGCCGGGCCGCCATGGAGGCGTCGCGGGAAGCGCTCAAGGCGCAGACCGGTGGCGCCCTCAGCCGCTCTCGCGCCGACGCGCTGCTGTCCCTGGCCGACGAGCTGTTCGCCGTAGCGCACCTGCTCGACGCGCAGCGGTCGTTGCGTCGGGCGGTGTCGGACGCCTCGGTCAGCCCCGAGGATCGCGCCGGGCTGGTCCGCCGGCTGCTGTCGTCGAAGGTGTCCCCGAGCACGCTCGAGGTCCTGGAGACCGTGGCCCGGCAGCGCTGGTCGCGCCCGCTGGACCTCGTCGAGGCGACCGAGACGCTGGCGATCGAGGCGGCGCTGGACGCTGCCGAGGCGCGCGGCGAGCTCGACGGGGTCGAGGACGAGCTGTTCCGGTTCAGCCGGATCGTCGCCGCCGACGACGACCTGGGCCGGATCCTCGGGGACCGGTCGGCACCGCGGGAGGGCAAGGCCGCGCTGCTGGACCGGCTGCTGGCCGGCAAGGTCAGCCCCGTCACCGAGCGGCTGGTGCGGAACTCCCTGACCAGCTCGCACGTGCACAACGCAGAGAACGAGATCGAGCGGCTGTCCACCATGGCGGCGCGCCGCCGCGGCCGGTCGGTCGCGCACGTGGTCAGCGCGGTGCCGCTCACGGCGACGCAGGAGCGTCGGCTGGTCGTCACCCTCGAGCGCCTCTACGGGCGGACCATGGGCCTGCAGGTCCAGGTCGACCCGGAGGTGCTCGGTGGTCTCGTGATCCGCGTCGACGACGAGGTCATCGACGGCAGCATCGCCCACCGACTCGAGGCCGCCGGCCGGCGGCTGGCCGGCTGACCAGCCACCGCTGACCGACCGCCCCCCAGCACCACTCACGAACCAGCAGAAGAGGACGCGAGAGCCATGGCCGAGCTGACGATCTCCGCGGACGAGATCCGCAGTGCCATCCAGAACTACGTCTCCGACTACACCCCGGACGTCTCCCGCGAGGAGGTCGGTGTC
>JAOPVN010000122.1 GCA_025966175.1 Modestobacter sp.
TCCGCGTCGCCGGCGGCCTCCTCGGCGGCCTCCTCCTCGGCGAGCCACTCGACCTGCGCCCGCAGGTACGGCGGCGCACCGCTGCCCTCGGCCGGGACGAGGACGTCGAGCAGCCGGAACCGCTCACCGCCCACGGCCGCGACCCGGTAGCCGCCGTCGAGCCGCGGGGCGACCATCCGGAGCACCGCGGTGCAGCCGACGTCGAACAGCGCCTCGGCCGGGGCGACCCGCTCGACCTCCCAGCCCTGCCGGATCGCGACCACCCCGAAGCGGCGGTCGGCCGCCTGGGGCAGGGCGGTCAGGTCGGCGACCAGCTGCCGGTAGCGCGGCTCGAAGATCTGCAGCGGCAGGACCACGCCGGGGAACAGCGGGGTCTCCAAAGGGAACAGCGGGATGACCTCCCGGCCGCTCGTGCTGCCCGTGTCGCCCGCCTCGCCCACGCCCGGAGCCTACGGGGAGCAGGGCCGGCCCACCCGGGCGTCTACCGTTGGGTGTTCTCCCGTTCGTACCCGGAGGTGCTCCGTGCTGTCCCGCATCGACCTGCGAGGTTCCGCTCTGCCCGGGCCGCGTGAGCTCGCGCAGCTGCTGCCGCGGGCCGCCACCGACATCGACTCGGTGCTGGCCACGGTCCGCCCGATCTGTGAGGACGTACGGATCCGGGGCGCCGAGGCGGTCCGCGAGATCACCGCCCGGTTCGACGGCGTCGACGTCCCCGACATCGCCGTGCCGCAGTCCGCGCTGGACGAGGCGCTGGCCAGCTGCGACCCGGCGGTGCGCGCCGCCCTGGAGGAGGCGATCTCCCGGGTCCGGAAGGTCCACGCCGACCAGCGGCGCACCGACGTCACCACCGACGTCGTCCGCGGCGGCCGGGTCACCGAGCGCTGGGTGCCGGTGCGCCGGGTCGGGCTGTACGTGCCCGGTGGGCTCGCGCCGCTGCTCAGCTCCGTGGTGATGAACGTCGTCCCCGCGCAGATCGCCGGGGTGGAGTCCATCGCCGTCGCCAGTCCGCCGCAGCGGGACAACGGCGGCCTGCCCGACCCGGGCGTGCTGGCCGCGTGCGCGCTGCTGGGGGTCACCGAGGTGTACGCCGTCGGCGGCGCCCAGGCCATCGCCGTCTTCGGGTACGGCGCCGGTCCGTGCGAGCCCGTGGACATGGTCACCGGCCCCGGCAACGTCTACACGACGGCGGCGAAGCGGCTGTTGCGCGGCCTGGTCGGCATCGACTCCGAGGCCGGCCCGACCGAGGTCGCCGTCCTCGCCGATGACACCGCCGACCCGGTGCACGTGGCCGCAGACCTGATCAGCCAGGCCGAGCACGACCCGCTGGCCGGTGCCGTGCTGGTCACCACCAGCGAGCAGCTCGCCGACGCCGTCCTGGAGCTGGTGCCCGGACAGGTGGCGGCGACCAAGCACAGCGACCGGATCAGCACCGCGCTGCACGGGAGCCAGTCCGGGATCGTGCTGGTCGACGACCTGGACTCCGGGCTCGCCGTGGTCGACGCCTACGCCGCCGAGCACCTGGAGATCCAGACCCGGGACGCCCGCGCGGTGGCGCTGCGGGTGCGCAACGCCGGGGCGATCTTCGTCGGCCCGTGGGCACCGGTGTCGCTGGGCGACTACTGCGCCGGGTCCAACCACGTGCTGCCCACGGGCGGCTGCGCGCGGCACTCCAGCGGCCTGAGCGTGCAGTCCTTCCTGCGCGGCATCCACGTCATCGAGTACGACGAGCAGGCCCTCGCCGAGGTCGCCGGGCACATCGACGCCCTGGCCAACGCCGAGGACCTGCCCGCCCACGCGGCGGCCGTCCGGGCCCGACAGCGCGCATGACGGCGATGGACGAGCTCCCGCTGCGGCCGGAGCTGCGTGGCCGCACGCCTTACGGCGCCCCGCAGCTCGCCGTGCGGTACGCGCTGAACACCAATGAGAACCCGCACCCGCTGCCGGCGGCGCTGCTGGCCGACCTGCAGGTCGCGCTCGCCGAGGCGGCCCAGGGGCTCAACCGCTACCCGGACCGGGACGCGACGGCGCTGCGCACGGACCTCGCCGGCTACCTGAGCCGCACCAGCGGTGAGCCGATCGGGCCGGCCCAGGTGTGGGCGGCCAACGGCTCCAACGAGGTGCTGCAGCAGGTGCTGCAGACCTTCGGCGGGTCCGCGCGCACCGCGCTGGGGTTCACGCCGTCCTACTCGATGCACCCGATCATCAGCGCCGGCACCGGCACGGCGTGGGTCGACGGTCACCGCCGGGCCGACTTCACGATCGACGTCGCCGCGGCCACCGCGCAGGTGCGGGAGGTGCGCCCGGACGTCGTCTTCGTGACCAGCCCCAACAACCCGACCGGCACCGCGGTCGAGCTGGCGACGATCGCCGCGCTGTACGACGTCACCGAGGGCGTGCTGGTCGTCGACGAGGCCTACACCGAGTTCGCCCGGCCCGGCACGCCCTCGGCGCTGACCCTGCTGCCCGGGCGGCCGCGGCTGATCGTGAGCCGCACCATGAGCAAGGCGTTCGGCATGGCGGGGCTGCGGCTGGGCTACCTCGCGGCCGACTCGGCGGTGGTCGACGCGCTGCAGCTGGTCCGGCTGCCCTACCACCTGAGCTCGCTGACCCAGGCCGCGGCACGGACCGCGCTCGCGCACACCGAGCAGCTGCTGGCCACCGTCGACGCGGTCATGACCGAGCGGGACCGGATCGTCGCCGCGCTGCCCACGCTGGGGCTGACCAGCGTGCCCAGCGACGCCAACTTCGTGCTGTTCGGGCACTTCGCCGACTCCGCCGCCGCCTGGCAGGCCCTGCTGGACCGCGGGGTGCTGGTGCGCGACGTCGGGCTGCCCGGCTGGCTGCGGGTGACCGCCGGGACCACCGAGGAGACCGACGCGTTCCTCACCGCGCTGGGTGAGATCGCGCCGGATCACCGCAGCTCTCTGGGAGGATGAGCGCCATGAGCCGCACTGCACGCGTCGAGCGCGCGACCAACGAGACCAAGCTCGTGGTCGAGGTCGACCTCGACGGCACCGGGAAGGCCGACGTCGCCACCGGGGTCGGGTTCTACGACCACATGCTCACCGCGCTGTCCAAGCACAGCGGGATCGACCTGACCGTGCGCGCCGACGGCGACCTGCACATCGACGCGCACCACACCGTCGAGGACGTCGCGATCGCGCTGGGCCAGGCCTTCGCCGAGGCGCTGGGCGACAAGCGCGGCATCACCCGCTACGGCGACGCCACGATCCCGATGGACGAGGTGCTGGTGCAGGCCGCCGTCGATCTGTCCGGCCGGCCCTACTTCGTGCACGCCGAGCCCGCGGACATGACGCCGATGATCGGCCCGGACTACCCGACCAGCCTGACCAAGCACGTGCTGGAGTCCTTCGCGTTCAACGCCCGGATCAGCCTGCACGTCCGGGTGCTGTACGCCGGCCGGGACGCCCACCACATCGTCGAGGGTCAGTTCAAGGCCCTGGCCCGGGCGCTGCGCACGGCCGTGGCGCTCGACCCGCGGGTCACCGACGTGCCCTCGACCAAGGGCGCGCTGTGAACCACCGATGAACTTCGGGATCGCACTGCTGATCGTCGGCGGGTTCCTGCTGGGCGGGGCCTTCAGCATCTTCAAGGCCGACTCGGACACCTTGGGCCGGACCGGTCCGCAGGTAGCCGTCGCCGGCGTCCTGCTGGTCGCGGCGGTGCTGGCGACGGCGGCCGGCGTCCTGCGCCTGGTCTGAAGAAGGACTCCCTCCTCCCCGAGAAGGACCCCGTCCTCCGCACCCCTCGCAGGCTCGGGGCGAGCCTCCGGACGGGGCCATCGACGCTCGGGGCGGTGCCCGGGAGGGGACCGGAGTCAGACCTCCAACCGGGCGGCGAACTCCTCCGCCGTCCGCAGCTGGCGGCGCAGCGCGGCGACCCGCTCGGCGGCCTGCTCGCGGAAGGCGGCCAGCCGGGCGGGGTCGGCGGCGTCCCCGGCGTCCAGCAGTTCCAGCAGCTCGCGCATCTCCTCGAGGCTGAAGCCCAGCGGCTTCATCTGCATGATCACGCGCAGCCGTTCGACGTCGTCCTCGACGTAGAGCCGGAAGCCGCCCTCGGACCGCGCCGAGGGCACGGCCAGCCCGACCTCCTCGTAGTACCGGATGGTCCGCAGCGACAGGCCGATCCGCTCGGCGACCTCGCCGATCTGCATCCTGGGCGGCATCAGGCCCCGCCGCCGAGCCGTCCGGCCAGCCGCCGGTGGTAGTGCCCGCTGACGTCGGTGAGCCCGGTGATCTCCACGGTCTTCCCGCGGGTGGCGTACTTGTGCTCGATCGCGTCCAGGACGGCGACCGAGGAGGCGTCCCACACGTGCGCGCCGGAGAGGTCGACGACCACCCGGTCGGGGTCCCCGGCGTAGTCGAACTCCCCGACCATGTCGTTGGTGGAGGCGAAGAACAGTGCTCCCCGGACCAGGTAACGCCGGCTGCCGTCCGCCTCGTCGGTGGGCGTCACGGTGACCAGGTGGGCGACGCGGCGGGCGAAGAGCACGCAGGCGACGAGGACGCCGACGGCCACACCGATCGCCAGGTTCGACGTCGCCAGGACGCCGGCGACGGTGGCCAGCATGACCGCGGTCTCGCTGCGCGGCATCCGGCGCACGGTGCGCAGGCTGTGCCAGTCGAAGGTCGCGATGGAGACGAAGACCATGACGGCCACCAGCGCCGCCATCGGGATCACCGCGACCACCGGACTCAGCACCACGACCAGGATCAGCAGGAAGACCCCGGCGAGGAACGTCGACAGCCGGGTGCGGGCACCGGAGCGGACGTTGATCATCGTCTGGCCGATCATCGCGCAGCCGCCCATGCCGCCGAAGAAGCCCGTGACCAGGTTCGCGATGCCCTGACCCACCGACTCGCGGGTCTTGCTCGAGGTGGTGTCGGTGAGCTCGTCGACGAGCTTCGCGGTCATCAGTGACTCCATCAGCCCAACCAGCGCGATGGCCAGCGCGTAGGGCGCGATGACCCGCAGGGTGTCCAGGCCGACCGGCACGTCGGGCAGCCCGAGGGTGGGCAGGCTGCCGGGCAGGTCGCCCTGGTCGCCGACGGTCGGGACGGCGATGCCGGCGGTGACCGTGACGATGGTCAGCACGATGATCGCCACGAGCGGCGCCGGGACGGCGGCGGTCAGCCGGGGCAGGCCGAAGATGATCGCCAGGCCCGCGGCGGCCAGCGGGTAGACCCCCCACGGGACGCCGGTCAGCTGCGGGAGCTGCGCGGTGAAGATCAGGATCGCCAGCGCGTTGACGAAGCCGACCATCACGCTGCGCGGGACGAAGCGCATCACCCGGGCGACGCCGAGCAGGCCCAGCAGGACCTGGAACACCCCGCCGAGGAGGACCGCGGCGATCAGGTACTGCAGGCCGTGGCTGGCCACCAGCGGGGCGACCACGAGGGCCACCGCGCCCGTGGCCGCGGAGATCATCGCCGGCCGGCCGCCGGTGAACGCAATGGTCACGGCCATCGTGAAGGAGGCGAACAGCCCCACCCGCGGGTCGACGCCGGCGATGATCGAGAAGGAGATCGCCTCGGGGATCAGTGCCAGGGCGACGACCAGGCCGGCGAGCATCTCGGTGCGGGCGACGCGGGGGGAGAGCCAGGCAGGACGGGACACGTGCAGGGCAGTCGTCATGACACCGTTCGCGGTCGGGGCTGCTCGACCGCGGCGCTGCGGGCTCGGAGCCGAACCTACCCTGACGTGAGGGGAGGGTTCGGACCTGCCGGACCCCTGCGCCGGTTCGCCGTGCGGTGACGGCCGGGGAGGCGCGCCTTCTCGTGCCGTTCACCGGAGCCGGTCGACCGCGGGGCAGCCCCGGCGATCACGGCGGCGTGATCGCCGGGGCCCGGCAGTGGGCCTAGCGGCCCGCGCCGGCCTGGCAGTCGAGCTGCTGGAGCGTCTTCGCCAGCCTGTCCTTCAGGAACGCCAGCAGGTTCGGGAAGTCCGGGGTCGGAGAGGCCGCTGCCCGCAGGAATGCCGCGTCGGTGGTCAGCCGGGCCGACCCCTGGCCGAGGATGCCCGCGCAGTAGGCCTGCGGGGTCTGGCCCGTCGGGAGCGGGGGCTGGCCGACGCCCGCGCGGTAGAGGTTCGTCTTGCGGTCGCTCGGCGCGCCGTCCACCTGGACCATCGGGTCACTGGTCGGCACCAGGGCCGGGTCGGTCTGGCGCGCGGTGGCGAACAGCTCGTTGAGCGCCAGGGCCGGGGTCGGGACCCCGCCGTCGGTCAGGTCGGGCGCGGTGAACGGCTGGCAGCCGAGGGCCGGGGCGATGAAGCGGGCGACGAGGCCCTCGTCCGAGCCGTTGGTCAGCGCCGTGCCGCGGTCGGCCGTCGCCGCCGTGAGCTGCGCCATCCGGCCGTCGACGACCCGGTACACCGTGGCCAGGTTGTCCGACTGGTCCTGGTCGACGACGGAGAAGTCCCGGCTGGTCGGGCAGGGGAGGTGGTCCTTCGGGCTGGTGCCCAGCTGCGGGATCGAGGCCTGGAAGGTGGCGTCCGCGCTCGCGGCGGAGAACAGTGCGGCCGCGTTGCAGTACGCGAACTGGCCGAAGGGCGATCCGGGCAGGCCGTTGACGCACGAGGCGGCCCCGGGTCCGGCGAGGGTCAGCGTGTCGCCGTTGAAGCCGAACCAGATGCCGACGGTCGCCCCCGCAGGCAGCGAGACCGGGACGGGGGCCACGGCCGGTCGGTCGTTCCGGTCGACGACGAGTGGGTGGTAGATCGACAGGCCGTGGGTGGCCGGGTCGAAGACCGCCGCCTCGACGAAGGCCGACTGGTCGGCGGCGGCCTCGTGGCACGGTCCAGCGGCCCGGTCGGTGGCGACCAGCTGGTACGGGGTGGCCAGCCCGGCGGCGCCCGTCGGGTCCGGGGGCACGATCAGCGTGCAGTTCGGGTTCGCGGTCGGGGCCGCGTCCGGCTGCGGGGCCGCACGCTGGTGGTCCCCGCGGTGCCGGTTCCCGGGATCCCGGCCGGCCCTCGACTGCCCGGCGTCGGCGGCCGAGGTGGACGACGTGCCCGCACCCGCGGCCGGGTGCTGCGCGTCCCCGGCCGGGAGCGGCTGGGACGCCGCGGCCTCGACGACAGCGACGGTCGATGGGGTGCTACCGGCGGGCTGCCCCGCCAGGGCGGTGCTCGCCAGGACGGCGACGGCGAGAGCCAGCGCCAGGAGGTCGCCACGACGTCGGGAGAGTCGTTCCGACGAGCGCGCCACGGCGGCTCGGAGGGAGGTGACCAGCAAACCCGGTGGGCGGTGATGCATGGGGGAGAACTCCCGGTGTCAAGGAACAGGTCTTACGAATCGGTGACTGAACATCAGCAATGCGTGACAGTCAACTCGCCGGAACACTCGATCGGTGAACACCCAGGTCACCCCGGAGTGTCTGAGCAGTGACTCTGCGTGTGTGACGGAGCCGTCACAGATTTTGGGACGGACCCGTACCGGAAACCGGTCGGCTCACCTACTGTGGGCCCGCAAGCACGCAGCGTTTGGCTGCCGGCAGCGGCCGACCCGGCCCCGTGGCGGCGTCACGGGGGCAGTACGCGCCGACGACGGCGCCGCCCACCCGTTCCTGCACTCCGGAAGGCCCTTTCATGCTGCCTGGCCGTGGACACCCACGGACGGCTCCGTCCTCCGCGCTCCGGCGGTCGCCGTCGTGAGAACCGCGCTCGATCCGGCGGGCGGCCGCGACGTCTTCGTGGACCCGCACCCCAGCGGCCATCGGCTGCTCCAGCTGCCCACTGGGCATCGGATGGTGCAGCCAGGCGTCCCCGACGCCACGGCCGCCCGCCGGGCCGCCCCCGCGAAGAGCGCCCGCCGAGCGGGGTGGCTGAGCATGCACCTGCTGGTCGCCGCCGCCCCCCTCTGCCTGTGCGTCCCGCAGCTGAAGCCCGGCCGCGGCTTCGTCATCGACCTCTCGGTCGCCCTGGGGTTCCTGGCGCTGTCGGTCCTGGGGCTGCAGTTCGCGCTCGCCGCCCGGTTCTCCCGGAGCTCGGCGCCGTTCGGCATCGACGTCGTCCTGAGCTACCACCGGCAGATCTCCTTCCTGGCGGTGATGGCGGCGTTCGCACATCCGGTACTGCTGTTCCTCGCCGATGCGCGGTACCGGGCCCTGCTCGACGTGGTCCACCTGCCGCTGCGGGCCCAGCTCGCCTGGCTCTCCGTTTCCGCGCTGGGGCTGCTCATGCTGACGTCGATCTGGCGGCGGGCGCTGCGGCTGAGCTACCAGGTGTGGCACGTCCTGCACTCGATGCTGGGTGTGTTCATCGTGCTGGCTGCGCTGGGCCACGCCTTCCTGGTCGACTACTACTTCAGTGCGCCGCTGGTCCGGGGGGTCTGGATCGTCTACACGGCGGCCTTCCTGTGGCTCGCCGTCTGGGTGCGTCTGGTCAAGCCGCTGCGCCTGGGCATGCGGCCGTGGCGGGTCGCCGAGCTCTGGCCCGAGCCGGGCGGCAGCTTGACCCTGAGCCTGGAGCCGGCCTTCCGGCACACCGGGCGGGAGTTCTCCTTCCGCGCGGGTCAGTTCGCCTGGATCCTCCCCAGCCGCAACCCGTTCACGCCGACGTACCACCCCTTCTCCATCTCCTCGAGCGCGCTGGCCCCGCGGGTGGAGTTCACGATCAAGCAGGTCGGCGGGTTCACCGGGTCGATGCGGAAGCTGCGGGTGGGCGACCGCGTCTACCTGGACGGACCGCACGGGTCATTCACCCTGGAGAGCCACCCGGGCATGGGATACGTGTTCATCGCGGCCGGCGTCGGCGTGACGCCGTTCCTGTCGATGCTGGCCACGCTGGCCGACCAGGGCGACCAGCGGCCCTGCTGGCTGTTCCTGGGCAACCGGAACGAGCAGCAGGTGACCGGCGTCCGCCAGCTCGCCCGCTTGCAGCCCCGGCTCAACCTGCGCGTCGTGCACGTCATCAGCCGGCCGTCGGAGCAGTGGAACGGCGACCGCGGGCGCATCGACGCCGGGCTGCTCGACCGGCATCTGCCTCTCGAGCGTCGTTCCCTGCAGTACTTCGTCTGCGCCCGCCAGGACATGGTCCGCTCGGTCGAGACGACGCTGCACGGCCTCGGCATCCCCAGCGGCAGCATCCACAGCGAACAGTTCGGAATGGTGTGACGTGCGTACCACCCGCGTGAACTCGGCCGTCCTGCTGGCCAGCGTGCTCCTGCTCGGCCTCTGCGTCCTCTGGTCGGTGGTCCAGGGCTGACCCCGGCCGTGGTGGGCGGGTGCCGGAGGATCGCGCCGTGACGTCCGGTGATGAGCGGTTCCTCGAGCTGGTGCTGGCCAGCCCGACGGTCGTGGCGGTGCTCGACCGGGGCGCCGCGCTGGGCATCGCGGACTGACGAAGGACCCTCATGCCCCCCATCCCGCGCACGCTCGGGCCGGGACCTGCACGAGGGCCGGACCGGGATGTGCGGGACGCGGACTTCTCCTACGTCGGCCCGGACACCTCCCGGGCCGCGGAGGATGCGGTCATCCGGCGCGGCGCGGAGCTGTTCGGCGACCTGGCGATCCCGGTGGAGATCCGCAACGAGGCACGGGTCCACGTCGGGTGCGCCGTCCGGTTCGGCGTCCCGGCGCCGCCGTTCCGCGACTGCCGCGACGCGATCGACCACGTCGCCGCGGTGTGCTGCTGCTACGGCGTGCGGACGACCGGCGGCGGTGCGCTGGAGGTGTGCGCGTCGCACGGCTACACGGACCTGTTCGGCCTCGTCGTCCGGCCCCACCCCAGGCTGGCCCCGCGCGAGGTGCACGAGACCAGGACCACCCGCCGGCCGGCGGAGTGGCCGCAGCTGACCGTGCTCCGGTGGGAACACCCGAGCCCCGATCGCGGCTGATGGGTAGCGTGGCAGCTGTGAAGAAGGTCGTCGTGCTGGACTACGGGTCGGGCAACCTCCGCTCGGCCGAGCGGGCGCTGGCCCGGGTGGGTGCGGACGTCACGGTGACCGCCGACCCGCATGCGGCGCTGGAGGCCGACGGCCTCGTCGTCCCCGGCGTCGGCGCCTACGCCGCCTGCATGGACGGGCTGCGCGCGGTCGACGGCCCGAAGGTCATCGGCCGGCGGCTGGCCGGCGGTCGTCCGGTGCTCGGCATCTGCGTCGGCATGCAGATCCTCTTCGAGCGCGGCGTCGAGCACGGCCAGGACACCGAGGGCTGCGGTGAGTGGCCCGGCGTCGTCGAGCAGCTGCAGGCCCCGGTGCTGCCGCACATGGGCTGGAACACCGTGCAGGCACCGGCGGACACCACGCTGTTCGCCGGTCTGGAGGACCAGCGGTTCTACTTCGTGCACTCCTACGGGGTGCGGGAGTTCCCGCTCGCCGAGGCCGGGGTCACCGGCCGGCTGACGCCGCCGTCGGTCACCTGGGCCGAGCACGGCGACCGGTTCGTCGCCGGGGTGGAGAACGGGCCGCTGTCGGCGACCCAGTTCCACCCGGAGAAGAGCGGCGACGCCGGCGCCCAGCTCCTGACCAACTGGCTGGACACGCTCGACTGAGCAGGCCCCGCTGCAGGGTCCCGTCGCGAATGTGGCCCCGTCCGGAGGCTCGCCCCGAGCTTGCGAGGGGTGAGAGGGACGGGGTCCTTCGTCAGCTCCGCAGGTAGCTGGCGCCGTTGACGTCGATGATCGTGCCGGTGGAGAAGCGCGCACCGGGCGAGGCGAGCCAGAGCACCGCGGCGGCGACCTCCTCGGGGCGGGCCACCCGGCCGTAGGGCGACTGGGCGCGCACGGCGTCGCCGCCCGGTCCGTCCAGCACCTCCCGGGCCATCTCCGTCTGCACGAAGCCGGGGGCCACCGTGCCCACCGAGATGCCGTGCGGGGCCAGCGCGATCGCCATCGACTGGCCGAAGGCGTTCAGCCCGGCCTTGGAGGCGCCGTAGGCCGGGGTGTTCGGCTCGCCGCGGAACGCGCCACGGCTGGAGACGTTGACGACCGCGCCGCCGCCGGCCGCGATCAGGTGCGGCAGCGCGCGGAACGTGGCGTTCGCCGGGCCGAGCAGGTTCACCGCCAGGGTGCGCGACCAGACCGCCTGCCACTCCTCGTAGTCGGTCTCCAGCGGCGGGTGGGCGGTGAAGACGCCGGCGTTGTTGACCAGCACGTGCAGCCCGCCGAGCTGCGTCGCGGCGTCGTCCACCATCCGGCCCACGGCGTCCGGATCGGCGAGGTCGGCCTGGACGAGGACGTGTCCGTCACCGGGCAGCTCGGCCAGCACCCGCTCGGCGCGGTCCCGCGAGCCGCGCCAGTGCACGGCCACCCGGTCGCCCTGGGCGGCGAAGGCCAGCGCGATGGCGCGGCCGATGCCGCGCGAGGCGCCGGTGACCAGGACGGCGCGGGACACGGTCTGGTTCGGCAGGGGCTCGTTCGGCACGCCGGGAGTCAACCAGCCGGGTTCACCACGTGCCCCGGTGTACCACCTCCTCGACCCCGCGCCGGCCGCGCCGCAGTGAGGGCGACCGCTTGTCCTCGGCGCCCTCGTAGCCGACCGAGATGCAACCGATCGGGGTGTAGGCCGCCGGGACGCCGAACGCCTCCCGGAACTCGCCCATCCGCTGCGGCGGGACGCCGAAGAAGCAGGCCGCCAGCCCCTCGTCGACGGCAGTGAGCAGCATCAGCAGCGAGGCCATCCCGGTGTCGATGTCCCAGTAGGGCACCGGCCAGCGGGCCTCGGCGCGGTCGGTCCAGCCCTTGTCCGCCTCGGCGTAGCGCTCCAGGTAGGCCGCCTTGTGCGACAACGGCACGACCAGCAGCGGCGCCCGGCGCATCCGGGTGAGCCAGCCGTCGGGCGCACCCTCGTCGGTCGTCGCCGTCCAGAAGCGGTCGCGCTCCTCCGCCGTCTCGAGCACCAGGAACGCCCAGCCCTGGCTGAACCCGGCCGACGGCGCGCGGATCGCGTGCTCGAGCAGCCGGTCGCGGACGTCGTCCGGCACCGGCCGGTCGGGGTCGTAGTCGCGCACCATGCGCCGGCGCCGGACCACCTCGCGGAACTCCATGGGCTGCACCCTGCCGCAGCCGTCCGACGGAACTGTCGGAGGTCCGGAGGAGAGTGCCGACATGGCGAGCGAACCCGACCTGTCCGGCACCGTCGCGCTGGTGGCCGGGGCCACCCGGGGTGCCGGCCGGGGGATCGCCGTCGCGCTCGGCGCTGCGGGTGCCACCGTCTGGTGCACCGGTCGCAGCACCCGGGCGCAGCGGTCGGAGTACGACCGCCCGGAGACGATCGAGGAGACGGCCGACCTGGTCACCTCCGCGGGTGGCCGCGGCGTGGCCGTCCGGGTCGACCACTCCGTTCCCGCGGAGGTGGCCGACCTCGTCGCGCGGATCGACGCCGGGTCCGGCCGCCTCGACGTGCTGGTCAACGACATCTGGGGCGGCGAGGGCCGCTTCGAGTGGAACGTGCCGCTCTGGGAGCAGGACCTCGCGCAAGGGCTGCAGCTGGTGCGGCGGGCCGTCGAGACCCACCTCGTCACCAGCGCGCACGCGCTGCGGCTGCTGGTGCGCCGGCCGGGTGGCCTGGTGGTCGAGGTGACCGACGGAACGGCCGCCTACAACGCCGACCACTACCGGATCTCGGTCTTCTACGACCTGGCCAAGGTGGCGGTCACCCGACTGGCCTTCTCCCAGGCCGAGGACCTCCGCCCGGTGGGTGGCACCGCGGTCGCACTCACCCCGGGCTGGCTGCGTTCGGAGATCATGCTCGGCCACTACGGCGTCACCGAGCAGAACTGGCGCGAGGGGACGGCGGTGGCGCCGCACTTCTGCATCTCGGAGAGCCCGGCGTTCGTCGGGCGGGCCGTCGTGGCGCTGGCCGCCGATCCCGACCGCACCCGCTGGTCCGGGCGGTCGACGTCCTCCGGCGAGCTCGCCGGCGTCTACGGGTTCACCGATGTCGACGGCACTCGTCCGGACTGCTGGCGGTATCTGGACGAGGTGGTGGACGCCGGTCGACCGCCCGGTGACGCGGGCTACAGATGACCACTACCTAGGCTGGTCACGTGCCGAAGCTGCAGCTGCTCCCCGCCGTCGACGTCGCCGACGGTCTCGCCGTCCGCCTGGTGCAGGGGGAGGCCGGTAGCGAGACCTCCTACGGCGACCCGCTGGAGGCCGCGTTGGCCTGGCAGCGGGACGGCGCCGAGTGGGTCCACCTGGTCGACCTGGACGCCGCCTTCGGTCGTGGCTCCAACCGCGAGCTGCTCGCCTCGGTCGTCGGTGCGCTGGACGTCGACGTCGAGTTGTCCGGCGGCATCCGGGACGACGCGTCGCTGGCCGCCGCGCTGGCCACCGGCTGCCGGCGGGTCAACCTCGGCACCGCCGCCCTGGAGTCCCCGGAGTGGTGCGCGCGGGCGATCGCCGAGCACGTTGACCGGAACGCCGTCGGCCTCGACGTGCGCGGCACCCGGCTGGCCGCCCGCGGCTGGACCCAGGAGGGCGGCGAGCTGTACGAGACGCTGGGCCGCCTGGACGCCGAGGGCTGCTCCCGGTACGTGGTCACCGACATCACCAAGGACGGGACGCTGCGCGGGCCCAACCTGGACCTGCTGCGCGAGGTCTGTGCCGCGACCCCGCGACCGGTGATCGCCTCCGGCGGCGTCAGCTCGCTCGAGGACATCCGGGCGCTGGCCGCCCTCACCGAGATCGGCGTCGAGGGCGCGATCGTCGGCAAGGCGCTCTACGCCGGCCAGTTCACCCTGCCGGAGGCGCTCGCGCTGACCGCCGAGGTGTCGGCCGGATGACCGCCGTGCGGCTGGGCTCCGGTGCGCCCTGGGAGTCGGTCGTCGGCTACAGCCGGGTCGTCGTCGCCGGCGACTCCGCCTGGGTGAGCGGCACGACCGCGACGGTCGACGGCGCCGTGGCGCACCCCGGGGATGCCGCCGCGCAGACCCGGGTGGCGCTCGCGACGATCGAGCGGGCGCTGGCCGGTGCCGGGTTCGCCCTCGGCGACGTGGTCCGCACGCGCATGTTCGTCACCGACATCAGCCGCTGGGAGGAGATCGGGCGGGTGCACGGCGAGTTCTTCGGCGACATCCGGCCGGCCACCTCGATGGTGCAGGTGGCCGCGCTGATCGACCCGGCGATGCTGATCGAGATCGAGGCCGACGCGGTGCGGGGGGCCGGCGGATGAGCCTCGCCGTGCGGGTCATCCCGTGCCTGGACGTCGACGCCGGCCGGGTGGTCAAGGGCGTGAACTTCGTCGACCTCGTCGATGCCGGTGATCCGGTGGAGATGGCCCGGGTCTACGACGCCGAGGGCGCCGACGAGCTCACCTTCCTCGACATCACCGCGAGCTCCGGTGACCGGGAGACGACCTACGACGTCGTCCGGCGCACCGCCGAGAGCGTTTTCATCCCGCTCACCGTCGGCGGCGGCGTGCGCAGCGTCGCCGACGTCGACAAGCTGCTGCGGGCCGGGGCGGACAAGGTCGCGGTGAACACCGCGGCGGTCGCCCGGCCCGAGCTGATCGCCGAGATCGCCCACCGGTTCGGCAACCAGGTGCTGGTGCTGTCGCTCGACGCGCGGCGGGTGCAGGACGGTGCGGTCACCGACTCCGGCTTCGAGGTCACCACCCACGGGGGACGGCGCGGCACCGGCCGGGACGCCGTGGAGTGGGTGGTGCAGGCCGCCGCGCTGGGCGTCGGCGAGGTGCTGCTGAACTCGGTGGACGCCGACGGCACCCGGGCCGGCTTCGACACCGAGCTCATCCGGGCAGTGCGCCGGGAGGTCACCGTGCCGCTGATCGCCAGTGGGGGAGCCGGCGCGGTCGAGCACTTCCCGCCCGCGGTGGAGGCCGGTGCCGATGCGGTGCTGGCGGCGAGCGTCTTCCACTTCGGACAGCTGCGGGTGGGGGACGTGAAGCGTGGGCTGGCCGAGGCCGGCGTCCCGATCCGGCTGGAGGCCGACCGCCCGCAGAGCTGACGCGGCGTCGTTGATAGGTCCCGTTGCGGTGACCGAGGGCAACGAGCGGACTCTGACACATCACGGCGACGTGTCGAACGGACCCTCGCCTGGCCTCTCGTCGCCCGTGCTCAGGGAGAAACTGCTGATCATCGGCGGATGAGTGGTTCCCGCCACGACGTCCCAGGCGAAATAGACCGGCCTCTCGGTCTGGAGCATGTGCCGATGTACCTCGAACTGGGCATTGAGCGTGTACACAGTGGGCACGAGGGAAGGTGGCGTCCCGTTGACGTAACCTTGCGCACCGGCTGGTATCGACAGAATGTGCGTTATCTGCGCTTCGGCAACGCTATTCCCGTCCCCCACGTTGGGAACGGGCTTCACGTAGATGTGGTTCGCGAAATCGAATGGCTGAGTCTGCAACGTCCCCGTGGTGATCCGGTAGGACAACACCATCAGGTATGGCATCTGTGCTCCTCGGGACACCCGCCGCCCTGTTCACGCGAGCCGCCGCGGTTGATCCACCGAATGTCGCAGTCAGTGTGCGCGGAAGTGAGAGTAGTGACGATCATCGGCCAC
>JAOPVN010000128.1 GCA_025966175.1 Modestobacter sp.
CGACCGCTCTCCCTGGGCGAGGACGTCGACGATCTCGGCGCGCCGGCCGCTCGCCAGCGCGCGTGCCGTTTCGGTGAAAGCGTTGAAGAGCGACTCCTTGGCGACCCGCGTGCCCACAAAGGTGAGCGTCGACCCCCCAAGCAGCATGGTCAAGCGATCATGTGAAGACTTGAGTGCGCAGGTCCCGACTTCCCGCAGTCACTCCTCAGGCGCGACTTGAACCCCTCTTCCCACCACCGGATCACGGCGGGACCATGGCGGCATCCACCGGGCGCAAGCGCCGGGTCGGTCTCCAGGTGACCCCTCCAGGCGCATCCGCTCAGCGCTCACCACGGCCTCGCGGCCTCGCGGGGCCGCGTGCCGCCGGGTCCGCGAGCGCCTTCCCACGAGGGGGACCGATGACGATCACAGACCCGACCTTCTACCGGAGCCCGGCCGAGGCGATCGCCGCCCCGAGCGAGCAGCTCGCCTATGTGGTCGCCTTCGACCGAGCGGGGGTGCTTCCGGACGCGCTCGCCGTGCTGGACGTCGACGAGACCTCCGGGGGCTACGGCACCGTCGTCGGCTGGGCCGAGCTGTCCACAACCGGCGACGAGCTGCACCACTTCGGATGGAACGCCTGCTCCAGCGCGCTCATGCACGAGGGCCACGACATGGGCGAGGACGGCCTGCAGCGCCGCTTCCTGCTGCTGCCCGGCCTCCGCAGCTCGCGCATCCACGTCTACGACACCCAGCCCGACCCGCGCTCCCCCCGGTTGCACAAGACCGTCGACGCGAGCGAGCTGGCGCAGCGGGCCGGCTACTCCCGCCCGCACACCTTGCACTGCGGCCCGGATGGCGTCTTCCTCACCTGCCTGGGCGGAGCCGACGGAAACGACGGGCCGGGCGGCATCGCGCTGCTCGACCACAACACCTTCGACGTCCTCCGCGCCTGGGAGACCGAGCGCGGACCGCAGTACCTGGCCTACGACGCCTGGTGGCACCTCAACCAGAACGTCCTCGTGTCCAGCGAATGGGGCACGCCCTCGATGATCGAGGACGGGCTCGTGCCGGAGCTGCTGCTCGCCGGGAGGTACGGCCACTCCGTCCACTTCTGGGATCTCGCGGAGGGCCGGAATCTGCAGACGGTCGACCTCGGCGCCGAGCATCAGATGGTGCTTGAGCTACGGCCCTCCCACGACCCCGAGGCGACCTGGGGATTCGTGGGCGTCGTGATCTCCACGGCCGACCTGTCCGCCTCGGTCTGGCGATGGCACCGCGAGGGCACGGACTGGAAGGTCGACAAGGTCATCACCATCCCGGCCGAGCCCGCCGACCCGGCCGACCTGCCGCCTGCGCTGCAGTCGTTCGGCGCCGTGCCGCCCCTGGTCAGCGACATCGACCTGTCCGTCGACGACCGGATGCTCTACGTGTCGTGCTGGGGCACCGGCGAGCTGAAGCAGTTCGACGTGTCCGATCCCGGGAACCCGCGCGAGGTCGGGTCGGTGCACCTGGGTGGGATCACCCGCCGGACGGCGCACCCCGCTGAGCCGTCAGCACGCCTGGCCGGCGGCCCGCAGATGGTGGAGGTCAGCCGCGACGGCCAGCGCGTCTACGTCACCAACTCGCTGTACGGCTCCTGGGACGACCAGTTCTTCCCGGACGGAGTCGGCGCCTGGATGGCCAAGATCGACAGCGACCCGTCGACCGGCGGGCTCCGCATCGACGAGCGGTTCTTCCCGCACGGCGAGGACTTCCGCGGACGGCGGGCACACCAGGTGCGGCTGCAGGGAGGGGACGCCTCCTCGGACTCCTACTGCTACCGCTGAACGCGCGGGGGCGATCCACCCGCAACGCTCGCGGAGCGCGTTCCACGTTGCCCTGGACACACCGCAGAACGCTCCGGTGAGGAGATGACCGGGAAGCATGGCGAAGCCCGACGACGATGCCCGCCGCGCGATCGAGCATCGGCTCGGCCGACATCTTGGACGCCGCGCATGCCGGCGACCTCCAGCGGCTGGCGAGCTCCCACCTCGACAGCCCGAAGTTCACGAAGTTCAACGACTCGCCGCCAGCGATGCAGAGACATGTCCTGCGGTCATGTGCGTGGCCTACGCCTGCCGGAGCCGTGTGCGCATGTAGCGAGTCGCCCCTCGGACACCGAGTTGAACCCCCACGGTCTTCAGGCCGGTGGGAGTTCTTCTGCTTCTGACGTCAGCACGGTGCCTGAAGAGCCGCATCGGCCGGCAGGCCGGCCCGAGCTCTCGCTTGCTGCTGCCCCTCCCCCTCATGGGATGGGTCAACTCAACCAGTGGCAGTCTCGCTTGAGCGCGAGAACGGGCCTTGCCCCTTGATTGTGGACACACAATTTGTGTCTACGCGGCTTGTTGCAGCGTAGTGAGGGTGTAGCTCGTCTCGTAGGTGATCGGGCTGAGGTGGCCGTACGTGGAGTGCCGGCGGCTGGTGTTGTAGCGGGTGATCCAGGCGAACACCGCACGGCGGGCCGCGGCGGTGCTGTCCCAGCCGGGGGCACCGACGAGGGTCTCCCGCTCGAGAGTGGCGTTGATGGCTTCGGCCAGGGCGTTGCCGGCGCTGGTCCCTACCGCGCCCATCGAGCGGATCACCCCCAGGCGCGCGCATAGACCGGCGTAGGCCCGAGAGCTGTATTGGGCGCCGTGGTCGCTGTGGAAGACCGCCCCGGCCAGGCTGTCGCGCTCGGCGGCCGCCGCGGTCAGGGCGTCGGCGACCAGCTCGGTGCGCATGTGGTCAGCCATCGACCAGCCCCCCAGTCGGCGGGAGAAGCAGTCGATCACCGTCGCCAGGTACAGGTGCTGCTCACCACCGCAGGGCAGGTAGGTGATGTCCCCGACGTAGACGCTGTTGGGCGCCTGCGCGGTGAAGTTCGAGTAGGTCAGGCACCAGCTGATCGGCCGGGTCTGGGATGGGTGGTGCGCATCCGGCGGCGCAGTCGGATACCGGCGATCTCGGCCATGACCCGGGCAACCCGCTTGTGGTTGACCCGCTCCTGGGGCGGGACACCGTCGTTCAGCTCGGCGGTCACCCGCGGCGCTCCGTACGCCCGGTGGCTGGTGCGCACCGCTCGATCCGGCGCGTACAGCTCGAGCGGGACGGTGCCGCTCGCGGAACCGGTGGTCAGCCACTCGAAGACCCGGGCGGTCGCAGTCCACTGCGCCGACCGCGCCCGGGAGACACAGGCCATTGACGCCGGTGCAGGATGCATTCTACTTTGTGGTGCGTGTCACACCCGTGCTGGTGATGAGTCATCTGTACGGCCCTTCGCCCTACTCACACCGAGGTGACGTGGATGGCGCTCGACGAGGCGACAACGGCCTTCCTGGCACAGATGGCCGCCGGCGGCATGAGGCCGCTGCACGAGATGACCCCCGAGGAAGCCCGCGGGTTGACCGGCGAGCTCCAGGAGCTCTACGGAGCGGGGCCCGCGATGCACGACGTCCGCGACGAGACGATCCCGGTCGCGGGCGGTGAGATCCTCGCCCGGGTGCTGACCCCGATCGACACCCCGCGCGGCGTGCTCGTGTACTTCCACGGCGGCGGATGGGTGATCGGCGCCGTCCCCGAGTTCGACAGCCTGGGCAGGATCCTCGCGCAGCGGACCGGGATGACCACGGTCCTCGTCGACTACCGGCTCGCGCCGGAAAACCGCTACCCCGCGGCGATCGAGGACTCCTGGACCGCGCTCGAGTGGGTGCAGGCCCATCGCGGCACGCTGGCGCCGGAGGGTCCGCTCGTGATCGCCGGCGACAGCGCCGGCGGGAACATCGCCGCCGTCCTGACGCAGCGGGCCAAGGCCGCGGGCGGGCCACCGATCGACCTGCAGGTGCTCGTCTACCCGGTGACCGACGCCGGCATGGACACCGAGTCCTACACCGACCCGGCCAACCAGCTGATGCTCTCCCGGGACAGCATGGTCTGGTTCTGGGACCACTACGCACCCGACACCAGCCGACGGCAGGAACCGGGAGCGTCCCCGCTCACCGCTCCGGACCTGACCGGGCTACCGCCGGCGGTGGTTATCACCGCTGAGCACGATCCGCTCCGCGACGAGGGCGAGGCCTACGCCCGCCGTCTCGCCTGGGCGGGCGTCCCGGTGGACCACCGCCGCTTCGACGGCCAGATGCACGGCTTCTTCACGATGGTCAACGTGCTGCCCGGCAGCGCGGCCGCGATCGACCACGTCGTCTCCGCCATCGACTCCCGCTTCGCCCGCCAACCCGCCTGACCGCGGGTCCGCTGTCCCTGCGGTCGCCTCCTCCGCGCCTCGACCGTCCCTCTCCGCGTACCACCCGCTTCAGGAGGACACCATGTCCGTACCCGTTGCCGACCCCCAGGCCGACACCTCAACCATCCCGTCCTCCGCTGACGCGGTCATCGTCGGAGCCGGGTTCTCCGGCATGTACCTGCTCCACAAGCTGCGCACCATGGGCCTGTCCGCGGTGGTGATCGAGGCCGGGACGGACGTCGGAGGCACCTGGTACTGGAATCGCTATCCAGGCGCCCGCGTCGACGTGGAGAGCCTCTCCTACTCCTACTCCTTCGACCCGGAGATGGAGCAGAGCTTCGAGTGGCAGGAGCGCTACCCCACCCAGCCGGAGATCCTGAAGTACGCCCAGCACGTCGCCGACCGGTTCGACCTCCGCAAGGACATCGTCTTCCGCACCCGCGTGACTGCGGCGCACTACGACGAGGACAACCGGACCTGGCAGGTGCGCACCGAGCACGGCGACGCCGTGTCCGCACGCTTCCTGATCATGGCCACCGGCTGCCTGTCGTCCTCCAAACACCCCGAGATCCCCGGGCTCGACACCTTCAAGGGAGCGACTTTCCACACCGCCCACTGGCCGCACGAGGGCGTCGACTTCACCGGGCTGCGGGTCGGCCTCATCGGCACCGGGTCATCCGGCGTCCAGTCCATCCCGGTCATCGCCCAGCAGGCTGCTGACTTGACGGTCTTCCAGCGGACACCGGCCTACTCGCTGCCGGCCCGCAACCGGAAACTGCGGCCCGACGAGATCGCCGCGATGAAGGGGGACTACCGGACCTACCGGCAGGCGCAGAAGGAGTCCGGGTTCGGCGTCCCGGTGCCGCCGCCGACGAAGTCGGCCCTGGAGGTCTCCGAGGAGGAGCGGAACGCGACGTACGAGCAGGCGTGGGAAAGCGGCAGCCTGGTCAACCTGCTCTCGGCCTACGTCGACGTAGCGGTCGACCAGGAGGCCAACGACACCGCCAAGCGGTTCGTCCACCGCAAGATCCACGAGCTCGTTCCCGATCCGCAGACCGCGGCGGACCTGTGCCCGGACTACCCGGTGGGGACAAAGCGCCCCTGCCTGGACACCAACTACTACGAGACGTACAACCGGCCCAACGTCCACCTCGTGAACCTGCAGCGCGAGCCGCTGGTGGAGGTGACCGAGAAGGGCGTGCGCACCGCGGCCCGGGAGTACGAGTTCGACGCCATCGTCTACGCGACCGGCTTCGACGCCATGACCGGGTCGCTGACCAATGTCGACATCCGCGGCCGGGACGCCACCTCCCTGAAGGAGACCTGGACAGCCGGCCCCCGGACCTACCTGGGCATCGGCTCGAGCGGCTTCCCCAACCTCTTCATGATCACCGGACCGGGTAGCCCGTCGGTGCTGTCGAACATGATGGTGTCGATCGAGCAGCACGTCGACTGGGTCTGCGATGCCATCGAACACCTCCAGCGGCAGGGGTTCGCCACCATCGAGCCGACCCGGCAGGCGCAGGACGAGTGGGTCGACCACGTCAACCTCATCGCCTCCTACACGCTCTACCCCAAAGCGAACTCCTGGTACATGGGCGCCAACGTCCCCGGCAAGCCGCGGGTGTTCATGCCCTACGCCGGGGGGGTCGGGGAGTACCGCAAGAAGTGCGACCAGATCGCTGCGAAGGGCTACGAGGGTTTCGTCCTCACCCCGTGAGCAACGTCGGGATTGCCGTCCAGGCTGCGGGCAGTTCCGTCCGCAGCCTGGACGGCGCCCGTGCAGGCCTGGCCACCCGACGGTCAGAGCGGACCGGCGCCCCCCTCACGATGCCAGAGGATCTCCTCCACGGCGGCGCGGTACTCGACGTAGATCTGCCGGTACCGCGCGACGGCACCGCCTCGGTCACCGCGCTCCAGCAGGTCCAGGACCTCGCCGTAGCCGGTGACCCACGGTCGCCAGATGCTGCTGCCGGGGTCCATCGTGAGCATTCGCGACGCCCGGACGACCACCAGATCGAGCAGCCACTGCAGTTCCCGGTTGCCGTTGGCCATCACCACAATGGTGCTGAAGTCGGCGCCCGCCGCGGACGCCGCCGTCACGTCCCCCCGGGCGAGCGCCGCCGTGTACTCGTCGTAGCGTTTGCGCAGCTGGGCGAGGTGCTCACCGGTCAGGTTGTCCACCCCGCCCGTGAACCCGGCGCAGGCGAGCAGCTCCATGACGTCGACGAGCTCGAGGGCCGACTTCTGGGTCAGCCCGGAGACCTTGCGGGTCCGGTTCGGCGCGACGTCGACCAGGCCCTCGGCAGCCAGTTGGGTGATCGCCTCGCGCACCGGCGTGATGCTGACCCCGAGACGTGCGGCGAGCTCGGCGTCCTTGAGCACCGTGCCGGCCGGCAGCTCGCCAGAACCGATCTCCTGGCGCAACCGCTGCGCGACGGCCTCACGCCGGGTCAGCGGAACCTCGAACGACGACGTCACCTGATCACTCCCACCGGCCCCATGGTGTCAGCCCGGCGCACCGACGACACCGTCACCGCTGTCCACCAGTCCTCCGGCGCACCGCAGCCGGTCGTGCACCACCCACTCACCGCATCTGACCCGATGGAGGGCTCATGTCTCGTCGTGACCTGATCGACCCGGAGTGCCGCGTCCCGCTGGACGGACTGCTGGAGGTCATGCCCGGCGGCTTCAACGCGATTCCCGACATCGTCGCCCGTCGGGCGGCCGCAGAGCAGATGCTGGCCGCCATGGACGTCCCGGAGAACCCGAACGTCGTCAAGGAGGACAGCTTCGTACCCGGACCGGACGGCGAGCCGGACATCTCCGTACGGATCTACCGGCCCACCGGCGCGACCGGCACCCTGCCGGGCATCTTCTACATCCACGGCGGCGGCATGATCCTGGGGACCGTGGCCGGTGAGGACCCCTCCGCCACCCGGCTGTGCGAGCAGGTCGGCGCCGTCGTCGTCTCCGTCGAGTACCGCCTGGCACCGGAACACCCGCACCCGGCGCCGGTCGAGGACTGCTTCGCCGGCCTGATCTGGATGGCCAAGGAAGCCGCCGAGCTCGGCGTCGATCCGGACCGAATCGCCATCTACGGCGGCAGCGCGGGCGGCGGCCTCACCATCGCCGCAGCAATGCTGGCCCGCGATCGCGGTGGGCCGGCGCTGCGGTTCATGATGCCGATCTACCCGATGATCGACGACCGCAACGAGACACCCTCCAGCCAGGAGATCACCGACATCGGCATCTGGGACCGCTCCGGGAACATCGAGGCCTGGGCCTGGTACCTCGGCGGCGAGCCCGCCGACCAGTACGCCGCACCCACACGGGCCGAGGACGTCTCCGGGTTGCCGCCGGCCTTCATCGACGTCGGCACCGTCGACCTGTTCCGCGACGAGGACATCGCCTTCGCCCAGCGCCTGATGCAGGCCGGCGTCCCCTGCGAACTCCACGTCCACCCGGGCAGTTACCACGCAGCCGAGACCTTCGCCCCCGACGCCGCCCTGTCCCGGCGGATCTGGGACCTCCGCGTCGACGCGCTCAAGCGCGCCCTCGCATGATCGGGGACGTCAGCGCCCGGGCCACCATGTCGGCCTGGGCGCTGTCGTCACCGCGGCAGGGACAGACCCGTGCTCGGTTGGCGGACCCTCTCGCAGGCCACCGCCGGTCAGCGGGCCGTCCGACGGGCGCGCTACCTTCTGCCCCGAATCCG